>NZ_PJBW01000008.1:0-124470 GCF_002836085.1 Olleya sp. 1-3 | reverse complement strand
TCCTTTACTCATTGTAATATAATTTATTTTATTAATACTTAATACATTACAAGTATAGTGCCATTAATTGAAACTGCAACATTTTTTTTTGTTTATTTTCGTTTTACACTAAAAATAAGTCATTTACAGTCTATTCTAAGTCTAATTCGTCATCATAACCAGGTAACTCTAAAGCTTTTACAGACTGAATCGCATTTCCTGCAATCCCCTTAATAGAGCCGTACATATCAATAGTATTGGTCACTACTTTCTCAATTTGCTTCTCTCTTTGTTTCCAAATACGCTGCATAGATCGTTTTTCGCTCTCTAAATCACTCTTCATTTGTGTAAACCCTTCTACAATTGCTTCAATTTGCATTCTAAACGTATTACTAGTTAAGTAATCGTATAACAAATCCATCTTGTCTCCTTTATTCTCTTGTGTGATTATAGCGTTATTAACCTGTAAGATTCCTTCTCTTAACACCGCACACAAGCCTTTAAACTCGTCGTAGTTACAAATCCAAATCCCATCCTTTAAACCCATGCGGTCCATGTCTGATGGCATTACCTCGGTTACTAACACACCAATATTAGCCCCTTTATCTCTAATGTCTGCTTTAAATTTTTCTATCCAGCTAGGCTGAAAATCTTTAGTACGTTTACTCTCGTAATAAATAGTACCACAGTTTTGCTCGGTTCTAGAATGTACAATCTGCAAACAGTCTCCACCTCTAGCGCCTTTTTTAATTTCTTCAATAGTATCTAACGGAAACTGAGCTGCCAACCACTCCTCTATTGCTAATTCTTGAACTTCACCTTGCAATTGCATCGACCCTTGCTCTTGCTTACGCTTCATCTCCTCGGTAAGCTTCTTCTGATCTTCTAATTGCTTTTGCATTTCTTTAAAACGCAATTCGTTTTTGTCTTCCTCAGATTTTTTAATTTTTTCCTTTTCGGAAATCAAAATCTCATTAAGCTTTTTCTGTGCTTCGGCCTCAGCAGCTTCTTTAAGTTCGCTTTTTTCTCTTTTAAGCTTTTCAATTTCTGCTTTAGAACGGTTTAACTCCTTGACTTGTTCGGACTTTTCGTTTAATTCCTTCTGTAACGCATCAAATTGTTCCGACTGCTCTTCCTTTAACTTAAGCTTAAGTTTGGCTTCTATTTCCTTTTTATCTTCTTTAAGCTGATTCTCTAAACGTTCTTGGAATAACACGTTCTCACGCTTCTTCTTTTGTTCAAAATCATGTTGCGCTTGCTTTAACTTCTCTTGCTGCCCCTCGTATCGTTTCTTCTCCGCAGCTATTTGCGACTGGTACTTTTGTTTTATTTCCTCTTCTAATTGATGCGATAAAATATCTTGAACATCTATGGAAGTCCCACAATTAGGACATTTTATTTGATTTTCGTTTTTCATTTTCTATTTTCTCTTGGTAATTGAAAGACTTAATTAAACATCAAAACTTTGTTCTAGTCCCATTTTTCTAATCTCGTTTAACCAATCATAAATCATTTTTTGTTTATATTTTGGTTTTCCTTCGTCATCCTTTTCTTTCTCTAAAGCTATAGCTAATAAAGCATATTCATTTTCTAATGATGTACCAAAAACACCTTGGTCATCAGTATTTATAGAAACAAATAATTGAGGACAATCTTTAATTTTATTAAAATCAGTTTCTAGATGCAAATTAAAGAAGTTTTTAATGGGATGCTTACTATATTTATCAATTGTTCCAATTAAATAATTAGATGTAGGGTTACATTCTATCCCAATGTTTAATTGCTGTATGTGTTTTTGGTACTCCTTTTGAACAAGTGTAACCAATTTTACATAGCTAGCTGTAATTTCAAATTGCTTTATATCTTTTCCTTTCTTTTTTACTTCAGAATTGAAATGATATTGCTGGTATAAAAACTTAGTTTTTTCATCCTTCCTTATGCTTCCTCTTTTTGGATAAAAGTGATTGATTCTACAACGCTCCCAATAGGTAATATTTGGAATATCTTCAATTGCACAACTAACATCTTCTAAATACAAATAAGGATCATCTCCACGTAGTTTCCATGCATCAAAGTAAAGTTCATGTTTAAAGTTTACGTTAAAAAACTTAGACTCTTTATCAAATGAACAATGATACACTTCTCTAAATAATGAATCAAAGAGCTTTTCTAGCTTATACACTTCACTACTAAAATCATTAATATTATATTTTCTAACCTTAGCCAATAACCATGCTATATTATCTAACAGCATTTCTTTAGGAATTAGAAGTTTCTTTCCTTTAAATTCAAAATACTCTTTAACATCTATGCCTAATGCTAATGCATGACCTATTCTATCTCCTTGGCAGAATTTTAAAAATTTAATAGACTCATCAATACATCTCAATCCATCTACTATATCGTAAAAATCTTCTCCTGCATGATATGTTGCGTACAACTTATTTTCAGTTATTTTTTCCTTTAAATGATTGTATTTGCCATTTAACTTATGGTCTTTTAAATACCTAAACGCTTGGGAAAAAACCTCTGGTCTAGCATTAAACTCTGATGAAGCTGCATCAATACCTTTTATTAATTTAGCTTTTTTGGAATAAGACTCTCTTAATTGTACAACAGCTCTTGCTTGCTTTTTTACACTTTTTCTTAATTCGTGATGCCTAGGTAAAACCTCCTGAGCTAAAACATAATTTGTATTCTTCTCTTTAAATTTAATAAAATGAACAGTATAAAAGTGTTTTTCTTTTTTAGGCTTATAAATACCAATAGCCTTTTTTACAGGAATAGAAAAACCTGTCCTTTGTAAAGCATTTATATCACTATTAATTTGATACTTTTTAAGACTATTATTGAACGCTAATCCAGAATTTTTAGGTGCTATTCTCGTTTCAAAAGATTTGATGTTTTGAAACTTACTACTGTCATTTATTGCCATTTGCAATAAAGCAGTTTCATAAACACTGTCATCTGGTATAAAGTATTCTTTTCTATCTTGATAGGTAGAGAAGTTAGCAAAACCAACTTTTTTATTTACTTGTATTAACTCAGAACGAAATTGATTTTTAATCGAAATATAAGCATGTAATAATTGCTCTACTTTATTCCAAGATTCTTGTTCGGAATATATATACTTTAGGGCTTTATACATTAATAAACGTTCACCATAATGTACAAATGATCCTTTAAAATTATCCGAATGCATACTCTTAGGAATAGCGTAGTCTACTACTTCATGTTTTCCTTTGTGATAGAAATCATAACCATGAAATTCTTTTTTTTCATTTATTTCATTTTGAATACTAGAGAGTCCCATTACTATTTCAAAAGAATCATCTTTATTAGATTTAGGTGATAATAAAGGCTTTACCTTTATTAAATCAATGTCTATATTCTCAAATAAAAGCTCAAATAATATAAGTCTAATTTTGGATGCTTTAAAAACAAGAATATCAATTTCTTTATGTTGATTATTAAATGAATACGACACTTTACCATTTAACTGTAAACCCTTTTTTAATTTCTTTAATTTGTCATGATGTCCATTAATGTTATTCATTAATGCTAACCAAGACAAATCAAAAATTGGAGCAGAACCTTTTAAGTGAAAATGATTCTCTGCAACACCTTTATCTAATATTTTTTTTAATCTATTATTTGTTGAAAAAGCAACTGAGCGCCAAGAGAAAAAATCTCTATCTCTTTTAGATCGGTTATCCATATAAGCGAAATAAGAACATGTAAATAAATCTTCCCCTAAAGTAAAAGATAAATCTCTCCAACGCAATAAATGCTCGTAACTAACAAAAGGCTCTTTATTACGTTCTTTTAATACTTGTTTATTAAAATGAATTAATAAGTTGAATATTGTTTTTTGACCTAGCTTTTTTTGATAAACATCAAAAAGCCAATCTGAATCGAGTTTTTGATATAAATTTTCAATTTCATCAAAACTATTATTATTAAAAAGTGACATTCCTTGTTCTAAAAAGACAGTCTTTGATAGAATAGACTGTATATCATTTGTGTATACATCTTCGATTATACTATCTGAACAAGTAAGATTAAAAATAGTTTCTATCGATTTTCTAAGATTATCCATCTTTAAACTTCTAATGAATCTAAATAATCATATAACGCATCTATATACATAACATGATTGTCTTTTTTACTTTCATTTTTATATGCATTATATACGGACATTAAATTATCCATAATTTCCTGTTTCTCCTTAAATTCAAACTCTTTTAACTTATTGACTAATATTTTTATAGTTCTTGACTTATTTTTAGCTTTTTCTATATTTGATTGATAAGATTTAGCTAATAAAATTGCCACCTTTCTATTTTCATCTTCATTTTTAATATTACGAATGAAGTCTAATAAACTAGTAATGGACTCTAAATTTTTATTCCAATATTTAATTATTGGATTATCAAGTAGAGAGTTTAAATTTAAATAAGGATATTTAATTTTAAAAACCTTTACAACTTCTTCGATACCATTAATAATGAAATTATATAAATCGTCTCCAAAATTACCATTAAGATTCTTTTCAGAAGCTATTCTATATAATTCACTTAAAAACTCATCAAATAATTGAAAATTAAAAATGTTATAATAATCAGAATTGGTAGTTAAATTATTATTCCATATTTCTAAATCATTAAATAATTGAGTTTTCATTACAATATTTTGCTCCGAAAAAAACCTTTTCACAACTTTCCTTGGTGAAAGTGAATTATGAATAAATGCAAGCGAATTAAAAGTAACCGTTTTATGCGGGTTTCCTATTTTATTTATACTTGTTTCGTGCTGTACTTCAGTATCATCTCTAAATCTTGGGTTTGGAGTCCCCAAATGAGTAAAGAAAAATGACAACCAATAATATAATTCAATACTATTATTTTCGAAAGTCTTATTACTTTTTATAAGACCCAACAAATCTATTGGCTTATATTCTATTTTAAATTCGTCACGGGGTGAAGCTTTTAATTCCGCGGGAAGAAATTTAAATCCTGGATTTGTCATTCCTCCATTAATTAATTGAATTAACTCAGTTCTATTTGACAATGATATTCTGATTGAATAGTATAATTTTAAATATGAATATAATTTATATAAATCTTTATCAGAAAACAACCTATAACTCTCTAAACTACGTATTAATTGCATTACGTCGCCATAAGACACATTAGAATGGCTAGATGCTTCTGTTATTAGATTTATATTACGATATGAGTTTGGAACATCTATATTAGCTCTTTTTAATGAATCACGATAATCTACTGGATATAATAATCTTGTGAAATTTCTATTTACTCGATTAATCTCCAATATTTTATTATTAACACTACCAATCCAATTGACAATATATTGATTTAGAGTTTTATTTGGTGTGTTTTCTAATTCTTTAAAAAAGTTTATATTATCGATATCCAAATCATTAGATATACCTTTAAAAAGCAGTCTTTTGTAAGCATCAATATTTTCTTCTCTATAAATAAATGTTACAGCATTTGCTATATTCCTAATAGTACATGGAATTATTACATTCTGATTAAAATCATTATAGGTAACTATATGTTTAGTTTTACGATATATTAATTCTAAAATTGTTTTTTCTATAGATTTATCTTTATACAATTGAACATCGTCCTCCTTATCACCATTTATAATCAATACCTCGTTTGAAGAATTACTTAAATTAAAACTAGGTGTGCTAATACGTCTTTCTATAGGTAATAACTTGTCCAAATATCTTTCCGATTTATCACTAACCTCCTCAGACAAAGACACATTTTGAGTAGTTTCATTATTAATTATAACTTTAAAATTCTTTATAATCTCATGATTCATAGAGTCTTGTAATTGTTCAATTTTACAAGCGATAAGCAATATTATGTTTTTTTGGATTAAAAATTGTCGAATATCTTCTAACATCTCATGTGCGCCAGAAATATTCAAATCAAAATCGTCAATAACAATAAGCATGAAATCAGCATTATTCCCTATTGACTTTAAATAAATCTTCACTAAATCGAAAAAACTTTCTTTTAAATTTGTTCCGTAGGCTAAATCACTTAGTGCTTCAATTGCCTCTTTATCATATACTTCTTTCTTACCATTGTGTACGATTTTTAAATTATTAAATACTTTTTGGAATTGCTTTATCAGATCTCTTTTGTTGTCATGATTCAAAACCACCTCCCCATTCAGCATCTCTTTTTGAAATTTTGAAAACATTTTTGAAATTATTATTTCAAAAAGTTTATCCTCTCCTTTAAAAAGCGAAGGATCGATTACATCCAATGATACTAAATTTGTAAGATTAATATTTGTTAGCCTTTCTTGTCTTTCTCTGTTTTTGGTAAAGAAATTCTTATGACAACTTTGTTTTTTATTTATCAACGCTTCTGCAAAAGATATCATTGAAGAACTCTTTCCTGTACCACGTTCTCCTGTAAAAGCTATAATATTGTTATAACTATCATTACTTATAGAAGAAGTTTTTTTATTTTTTGATTGGAGTATAATCTCCTCAACACATTTCCCTGCTTGTCTATATACATCACTGAAAATTGATTCATCAAATTTATTCCCTTTTTCAATTTTAATTTTATACTCTTCTCCTATATTAATTTCTAATTCCATATATTTTTACCGGTTAGTTTTATTATTAATAATTAGCGTTTTTAAATATATTCCTTTTTAATATTTTATTCTATTTCTAATATTGAATTTTTATTCAATCTTATAAACATTCACCCACAAGTTAAATCAACTAATTATACATTCCTTACGGAAAACCTCATCCACCCAAAATTTCACAATAAAACAAAAAAAAGACCAAGTATAAAACTTGATCTTTTCTTCATTAATTAATATTCCCTCAAATATTATTTACTGTTATTTAGCATAATAGATTTAGAGTTTACAAATTCTCTAATCCCAAATCCACCGTGTTCACGTCCATAACCAGAGTCTTTTACACCTCCAAATGGCATGTTTGGGTGTGCTAATCCGTAGGAGTTAATGTTTATCATTCCGGTATCAAAATGGTTCTTAGCAAGCTCGATCGCTTTGTCTTCGTCTTTACTAAATATGCCGCCACCTAATCCAAAACGACTGTCGTTAGCAATACGCATGGCATCGTCGTTATCTTTAGCTCTAATTAATGAGGCTACAGGTCCGAATAACTCTTCGCTATACGCTGGTTGTCCTGGTTTTACATCTCCCACTACTGTTGACGGGTAAAAATAGCCTGTAACGTCTGGTATTTTTCCACCACATAAAATGGTTGCTCCGTTTGCGACACTGTCTTCTACTTGTTGGTGAATCTTGTCTCTTAAATCTTTTCTGGCCATAGGTCCTAATTTAGAATCCTTGTCCATCGGGTCTCCATAAGTAATGTCTTGCATCCCTTTTACAAAGGCGTCTTTAAATTGGTCGTACACTTTATCTACGACAATAAAACGTTTGGCAGCGACACAGGTTTCTCCGTTATTATAGGTACGTCCTACAATACTGGTTTGTACTGCTAAATCCACATCTGCATCGTCTAACACTAGATACGCATCATTACTACCCAGCTCCATGACTGTCTTTTTAATTACTTTTGCTGCCTTTTGTGCTACATATTGTCCTGCTTTTGAGCTTCCTGTTAAGGTGATACCTCTTACTAAATCGTGTTCGATAATTTTATCTGACGTTTCATGGTCTATAATTAATACCGTGAATAAGTCTTTTGGTAAGCCTGCTTTTTCAAAGACTTCTTTTAATTTTAAAGCTGATCCTGTGACGTTTTTAGCGTGTTTTAGTAACACACCGTTTCCTGCCATTAGATTAACGATGGCGTAACGCATGGCTTGGTACAATGGGAAATTCCATGGTTGTATACCGTAAATAACACCTAATGGTGCTTGTTGGATGATTCCTTTTCCGCCATTTTCCATGGTACGGACTTCGTCTTGTAGTTGCTTGATGCCTTCGGTTGCTGTATACTCGCAAATACCGACACATAATTCGATTTCGTCATGACTGTGTTTTACTAATTTTCCCATTTCTTGGGTCATTAGCTTTGCATAGTCGTCTTTAGCATTGATTAACTCTTGTCCGATGGCTTTTATAACTTTAGCACGATCTTCTAATGGTTTTAATTTCCAGTCTAAAAATGCGTTGTGACAGGTTTCTACCGCTTTTATAGCTTGGTCCGCTGTCATGTATGTATACTGTTGTATTTCTTTTTCTGTTGCAGGATTAATAGTTGTAAATCCTTTATCTGTGTTAGTACTCATGTGTGTTTAGTATTAAATTAATGATACGCTTTGCCTTGTCCAATTTTTGAACAATGACTTAATTTAAAGCGAATAAAAATGTGACCTTTAGACTAGCTACTTAAGTTATAGCTATGTTTGGATTATACTTATAACCCATTAGTGTAAAGGTTGTCTGCTGTAATGGATGGTTTACGCTTCTCCTCTTGCAGGATAATCTGCTTTTAGGATGTAGTCAATACCGCCCAAAACATCATTAAAACTTGGTCTTCCAAATGGCATAGATTGGATAGATTCCCAATATACGGTTTGGTCCGGTGTGATTAAATATAATCCAGGCTCCGTAAATAATTCTGGTTCTTCTTTAATTCCTGTAGAGATAAATAATCCCCATTCTCTAGCTTTTTCAATAGATACACCGTATCCTAATGGTATGTTTGGAATATCCCATGCTTTGTGCGTTTCTTTTGCTACTGCTTCTGTATCTGCACTAATTGCAATGACATTTACACCGCGATCTGTAAACTTATCTAGTTTACGTTCTAGGTCTTCTAACTGAGACTTGCAAACAGGACAATGTTTACCTCTGTAAAACAATACTAATGTGAAGTTTTCTGGCGACTGATCGCTTAGCTTCCATGTGGTATCATTTACTAATTGTACTTCTAGTTCTGGTGCTTTTTCTCTTGGCTTTATCATATTGCTTTATAGTTTGTGTAATGTAATGGCTGTATTTACTATACTAACCCCGTGCATTACTTGTTTGTGTCTTACTGATTACAAAGTTACCCACAAACACTAGCCGGTCTATTATACAATTACAAGTCAGCCTTACATGATTTACATATTGGGCACAAAAAAAAGGATTACTACGGTAGCAATCCTTTTTATTCATTTGTAGTACCTCTTATTAAATGGTATGGATACGTACTTTTCTCTTTTTTAAACGCGAGTTATTGGTTTTGTCAATAATACTTTCAGCTTTAGCTTTAGGAACCGCAACAAAAGCGCAATCCTGTTTTAACTCTATAATACCAATTTCTGATTTTTCAAGATTACATTGTTTAAACAACATACCTGCAACATCTCCTTTAGAGATTTTATCTTTTCGACCACCAGAAATAAATAGCGTTACCCACTCTGTTCCTAACGTCTTAACGGTTCCTTTTGGAGTCACAGTGTCATCAAACTTAATAAAGTCCGGTAGACGCTCTCCTTCCCATTGTATAACGTAAGAAGTCCCTTCTGCATTCATACGCGCAGTACGACCATTACGGTGTGTAAACTCTTCTGCCTTTAACGGAAGTTGGTAATGGATAATGTAATTTAACTCCGGAATATCTAAACCACGCGCAGCTAAATCTGTCGCGATAATAATTTGATGCGTTCCGTTTCTAAACTTTATTAAAGCACGCTCTCTATCTATTTGCTCCATGCCTCCTTGGAAACACCCATGCGGAATGTCGTTTTTATCTAAAAAGTCGCTAACAAACTGAATCGTGTCTTTATAATTACAAAAGATAATCCCTGGTTTGTTACCAATATCATGTAATAAATCGACTAAGGTCTGTAGTTTGTTTTTATCTGGAGATATTACTTGCTTGATTTCTAGATTAGAAACTTCCGTATCTGAATAGTCAATAATTAACTCGTTTTCTAAACCTACAAAACGCGGAATCTCCATGTCTTGCGTTGCTGAGGTCAAAATACGTTTTTTAATGTGTGGTAGATTATTAATAATCTCGCTCATTTCCTTTTCAAAACCAACTTCTAGAGATTTATCAAATTCGTCTAAAACTAAGGTCTTAATATCATCTACTAAAAACGTTTCGCGTCTTAAGTGATCTGCCACACGACCTGGTGTCCCTACTAGGATGGCTGGCGTATGTGCTAACTCTATTTTATCTTTACTAAAATGGCGTCCACCATATACCGCATTGGCTTTAAAACCAGTACCCATAGTACGGATGACTTGTTCTATTTGTATAGCCAACTCTCGAGATGGTACTAAAATTAGTAATTGTACATTTTTGCAATTGGTGTCTAATGCTGCAATAGTTGGTAATAAAAAGGCCAACGTCTTTCCTGTTCCCGTTGGAGACAATAATACCGTGTTTTCTGCATTGGTAATAGACAACAACGCTTCCTCCTGCATTGGATTAAGCGTTTTGATATTTAGTTTGTCTAAAATATCCTGCTGTACTTTTATATAACTACTCATTATTTATTTCTTCTTTTTTTTCTTTACAACCTCTTGCTTCTCAATAATAGTATTGTTTTCGGCAATGTAATTGGATAAGATTTTATCTACTAATTCTTCTTTTGTTAAATGATGAAAAATTGTTTTTACTTTCGCTTTAAAATCTTCTGGAATCGCTTTGTTTGGCTTTGTTTTAAAAATCTTTCTTGCCCAAAGTAATCCGTTGTTTTCCTCAATACTTTTAGCATCTGCTTTTTGGTATTGTTTAAACGTAATCCCTAATTCATCTTCAAATTCTGGAATTTCTTGTACTTCGTCCTCCTGAATTACACTTAATGCTAATCCATTGGCTCCTGCTCTAGCCGTACGTCCACTTCTATGCACATACGCATCATACGTATCTGGTAAATGGTAGTTAACTACAAACGCTAAGTCTTTAACATCAATACCACGAGCAGCTAAATCTGTAGCCACTAATATATTAATATGACCCTCTCTAAACTGTCCCATAATACGATCACGAATCCCTTGAGATAAGCTACCGTGAATGGCACCGGAAGAAAATTTGTTTATCGCTAAGTTTTTTGCCAACTTATTAACTGCTGCTTTAGTCTTACAAAAGATAATACCACGTTGCCCTTCATGCGTGTTTAAAAAATGCATTAATACATTTAATTTCTCGATAGGCTCCACTACGACATATTGGTGATCAATCCCTTGGTGACCAATTGTTTCCATATCAGCTTCAATAGTCACGACTTTTTTAGCCAAACTATTTTGTACCAATTGCTTGATTGTACCAGGCATGGTTGCTGTAAACAATAATGTTCTTCTTGTTTTTGGTAATGCTTTTATAATAGCATCTACACCTTCTTTGTGTGCACTAACCATCTCATCCGCTTCATCTAAGACAAAATACGTGATATCCTTAACGTTTATCGCGTTACGCTCTATCAAATCTGCTAAACGTCCTGGTGTAGCTACAACTATATGTGTGGTGTTTTTTAATGTTTCAATTTGAGGTTTTATTGGAATACCTCCAAATACACCTGCAATAGTTACCCCTAAACTGGCCGCATTAAATGCTTCTAGGTTTTTAAATATTTGTTGCCCTAACTCTCTTGTTGGCGCTAATATAACCGCTTGGATATTGCTTTTAGTAACGTCTATTAATTGTATTAAAGGCAATCCAAAAGCAGCTGTTTTTCCGGTTCCCGTTTTTGCGATAGCAACAACATCGTCCGTATTATTAAGTATTACAGGGATGGCTTTAGATTGTATATCTGTTGGCGTTGTGATTTGTAAATCTGCCAAAGCACTCTGCAATGCTGTATTAATACCTAAACTAGAAAACTGTTGTGACATAAATTATAATTTTATGCAAAGATAGTAGAGTTTTATTGGTTTAACAGATTTATAGATGAAGTATTACTGCATAAAAAAAAGCCTATTAAAATAATTAATAGGCTTTTATAAAACTTTGTGTCTTGTTTTACTTAATACGTTTTACGTTTACTGCATTTAATCCTTTATCACCTGCTTGTAAATCAAAAGAAACTTTATTACCCTCGCGAATCTTGTCAACTAAACCAGTAACATGAACAAAGTGCTCCTTATCTGTATCATTTTCTGCTATAAAACCAAACCCTTTAGAGTTATTAAAAAACTTTACAGTTCCTTGTTTTCCAGTCTCGCTTTTTTTTGAACCAAATAATTTACTTATTAATTGTTTTAACATTGTTTGTGTACTTTAAATTTGTGTTTTTGTTATAATAACAGACGTAACTTCGAGTTTATGATTATTAAAACGAAGCATTTTAGCTTGATTACCAATACCATGCACTAAAAATTTCTTTACATGATATAACAACCTATACGCTGTTGTATTTTTTTTCAGTTACAATATTAGTCATTTTTTTGTAATGTACACGACTAACTACGGGAAGAACATGCTGTAAATATTGAGAATTCACCTAATAAGCTACCCTAATTATCATTTTACTCCCTAATAAAGAATAAACAGCGTTATTACCATTTTATGAAGAAAAACAAAAAACCCATTAAGATTTACTCTTAATGGGTTTTAATCTATATGATATTGTTAGATTATATTTTCTTCACTTTTACAGCGTTCATACCTTTCATCCCTCTTTCAAGTTCAAAAGATACTTTGTCGTTTTCTGCAATTTGGTCTATTAAACCACTTACGTGACAGAAGTATTTCTCGTTGTTTTCTGTATCAATAATAAATCCGAAACCTTTAGAAGTATCAAAAAATGATACTTTTCCGTTTCTTACTGGATCTTCTTCTTCTCCTTCAACTTTTTTAGGTACTCCTAAAACAATCTCCTCTGCATCAATCTTCTCTTTCAACTCTGGATCTGGCGGAGTATCCACCAAGTTACCGTTGTAGTCTACATATGCAAACTGTATACCATCAGAACCTCCGTTAGCTTCTTTATCAAGCTTACGAGCTTCCATCTTCTTACGCTTATCTTCTCTTTTCTTTAAGCGTTTTTTTTCTTTTTCACTTTTATTAAATGTTTGTTGCGACTTAGCCATTAGCGTTATTAAATGTGTGTTTTAAATGAATTCATTTAAAAGAAAGTAATTAAAAGCTATCTTCTGCTTAACGATTCAAAACTACTTAAAAGTTAGATTAAGGAAAGGTTTACTTGCTAAAATGAGCTACAAAGATAGTGAATTTTTAAATAATTGTATATAAGGTCTTTATCCTAATTATAATTAATTTTTGATTTTTTGCACTTTATTGCGTTTAAACCTAGAAAAAACAACAATTTTTTTCTTAGAATTTATAAAATAAACTCCCATTAATAGCACAAAAGCAGCAACTAAAGACTGCGTACTTATCTGCTCGTCCAGAACATACCATCCCAAAAACATCGCTATAACTGGATTTACATAGGCTGAGGTTGATACTTTTTCTGTACTAACTTCTTTTAATAAGTAGTTAAACGCTGTAAAAGCAACAATCCCACCAAATACAATTAATAATAACATGGACCATTGTGCTTTGCTACTCCATGTTGTTGGTAGCTTCCAAGTTTCGCCAAAAAACAAACTTAAAGAGACTAAAAACAAGCTAGCAAATAACATTTGATAGCCGGTAGCGACAAAAAAACTTGTTGGCAAATCTGCTTTAGACACAAAAATACTACCGTAACTCCAACTTAAAACACAGGTAAAAATCATAGCAATACCTATAATACTTTCACTATTTAACTCTAAACTATCCTGACTAACTAATAAGTACATTCCAATAATCCCTAAAACGACACCTATAATAGATTTCGATTTTATCTTTGATCCTTGTAAGATTCGCATTAAAAAAATAACAAACAATGGTTGTGTGGCTGCAATTAATGCCGCAAATCCGCTATCTACATACTTTAAAGCCCATACAAAGACACCATTACCGTAAACTAAAAACAGAAATCCTGCTAAAGCTGAGTTGCGTAATTGTTTTGGTGTTGCTTTTAAAGATAGTTTTAAACCTTTAGCAATAATAAAAATTAATAATCCAGCACAAAAAAAACGGATTGAAGCTAAATAAAAAGGGGCCACTTCTGACACAACAATCTTATTTAATAAATAGGTTGATCCCCAAATGCAGTATATAGAAAAAAAAGAAAGGACAATTAGTATAGATTTTCTAGTGCTATCCATGAAATAAATTTTAAACGAAATTAAGGATTAATCAATTATAAATCATAATTAAAAAAACAATATTTATCTTTGTAAAAAAGTTATTTATTATGCTGAAAACTTTCCGAATTGTTGCTTTGTTAGAAGGGGTTTCTTACCTATTATTAATGGGCGCTTCTGTCTATAAAAGACTCCCAGGAGGTGATGATTTTTTTGTCAAACTTTTAGGATATCCTCATGGCTTACTGTTTGTTGGCTATATCATCTTAGCATTTTTAATTAAACCAGATCAAAAGTGGTCTTTAAAAGTATTTGGAATTGTATTATTGGCGTCTATTTTACCGTTTGGAACCTTCTATGTGGATAAAAAGTATTTAAAGTCTTAACATTTACACATAAATATGTTAATATTGAATTATTAATACATTTAATATGAACATTTTTTATAAGTCCTCACTGCTTTTAGCAACCCTTTTATTGGTTGCTTGTAATACGTCTGATAATAAAAAAGGAGATGGATTATCAAATACAAATGATGGTAATGTTAAAGAAATTGCAGCCTTAACAGATCAAGAATTTTTGATTAATGGACACAGTTTTAGTGACGATTTAAAAACCGTGTATTTACATAAGCTTGATAACAAAGTACCCGTTATAATTGACTCTGTTACTGTTAGTAATAAACAGTTTAAGTTTAAGGGTACTATTGCAAACCCTGATTATTATAGTTTATCTAGTAACTTAAGCAATAAACGCTTTAAACTACTAGTAGACGCATCTGTTATAGATGTGTTTTTAAATGAAACTATAGAAAATTCTTCAAGCTACTCTTCCACTCCAATTCAAAAGGAATATGCTACTTACGCAAAAAAAATGTATGGTTTTAGAAATAAAGGCGTGGATTTATATTACAATTTAAAAGGTGATTTTTCTTCAGCAAATATTTCAAAATTAAAAAAAGACCGTTCTAAGTTATTTACGGAAAGTGGGCAATATACAGCGGAGCATATTACCGCTAATCCACAAACATATTTTTCAGCATTATTAATTAGAGATAATATTGAAACTTATGACAAGACCAAAATGCGCGGGTTTTATAATAACCTAACGCCTGAACTAAAAAACTTAGCATTTGTAAAGGCTATTGATGCTGTTTTAATTGAAAAAGAAACCGTTATTAGCAAACCTACACCTGTAAAAGCAACCACAACGGTAGTTGCCAAAACAGCACCAAGTGGAGAGTACAGACCAAAAGCATATAGTGTAAAAGGCAAGAATCAATATGGCGAAACCATGTCTTTAAACTCTATTCCTCGCGGAAAAGTAGTTTTATTAGATTTCTGGGCTAGCTGGTGTGGACCATGTCGTGCGACTAATCCTGACTTAGTTCAACTTTATAATAAATATAATGAAGACGGCTTAGAAATAATGAGCGTTAGTATGGACAAAGGAATTCCGGAATGGATGAATGCCATAAACACTGATAATTTAACATGGCAATACCACGTTTTAGACAAAAATAAAACCATAGCTTTTAGGTATGGTGTGGAAAGTATCCCTTATAAAATATTAATTGACAAAAAAGGAAATATAGCTAGCGACAAAATATCTGGTCGCAAGTTAGAAGCACGCATTAAGCAGTTGTTAGCAGAATAATTATTCTGCTAACCTGTCTTTAATAAATTCTGTTTTAATCTTACCATGTGCTTTAGGTAGCCCGTTATCGTCTAAGTTTACCATAATAATATTTTCTACGGTAATAATAGTTTCTCTAGTACGCATGTTTCTAACTTCGCAATTTAAAGTAATAGAACTACGTCCAAATTTTTGAACTTCCATACCTATTTCAACAATATCACCTTCTACAGCTTTGGCCATAAAGTTAATTTCGCTCATGTATTTTGTAACTACTCTATTGTTTTCTAACTGAATAATAGTATATAATGCAGCTTCTTCATCAATCCATGCTAATAGCTGTCCTCCAAATAGTGTTCCGTTTGGATTTAAATCTTCGGGTTTAACCCATTTTCTTGTGTGAAATCTCATAGTTTTTCTTTACTTCAAAGATAAATAATCTTGATTGTTAATAACACCGTTAAAAAGTATATTTTACTATACTACTATTGGCGTTATTTATCAATATTTTTAATAAAACTTAATAATTATGACTACTAGAGAAGAACAATTATTGGCTATTAGACCTGTTATATCAAGTATAAAAATCAGTGACGATATGAGCCCTGAAGAGCGCTTTCAAAATATAACGCTACGCCCTATAATTAAATTTCAGAATGATTTATTTATTACCGTTTTTAGACATTATATAGCAAAACATAAAAACGTATTCTATGAGCTAACTGTTGAAAAACGACTGCATTATATAGAAAATGCGATACAGAAGGATATCAAGTTTAGAAATAACTTAAAAGGACTAATAATTGGTCAATTTAGTGTGTCAGAATATGAAAATTATATGCTACATTCGTCCGCTTTAAACAAACGTATGATGACCATTGTCAAACAGCGTTTACAAAGCAATATTCAATTATTTGAAAACCCTAAAATACTAAAGGCTGTATAGGCTAAAAAATGACAATAAAACAACAACTTTTGCAAGTTTGTAATCAACATGTTGCGCAACGCATAACAGATTACACCAATGAAATTGATCTTATAAAAGAATCAATTGAAAGTAATGACAAAGGAAGTTCTGAAGGCGATGACTCAGGAAATGGTAAACTTTTAAATGATCTTGAGAAAAACATGGACTTTCTTTACGAAGCCCGTAAAACCCAAGACTATTTAAAACAAGTAAAAGCAAATCTATTAACCACCACTGCTGCCTTAGGAAGCTTGGTAAAAACAGATAGTTTACACTTTTTTATATCCATTAGTGTGGGTAAAATAGTTTTAGAAAACACAGACTATTACGCCATATCCTTACAATCACCAATTGGATTGTTGTTAAAACAAAAAACTATAGGAGATACCTTTGAGTTTAATGGCACAAAGTATACAATTACAGATGTGGTTTAGTCTTTAATTAAAGACACTCCATTTAAATCTGTAGTTAATACATCACTCATATAATCAAAAAACGGTCGGATGGTTTTAAAATCATCACTTACTTTTTGAGCAAATCCTTCTGCAATAACCTCTGCATCCGTAAACTGTTTGCTAAAAATAAATTGTTTCTTTTTAATTAGGTCTATTGCAGGATGTGTTTTGTCAAAGTCACGAGGCGCTGTTTTAAGTTCTTCGCCTTGCAATTCTCCCCAAACAGATTGTAATTTTGGATTACTTATAATATCTCTAACCTCTTGGTCGTCCATTTCAAACTCTTTCCTAATCCTAAATAAATCTTCTTTTTCAGGACTCCAAAACCCTGTAGCTATAAAACTATTACCTGGTTGTATTTGTAAATAATAACCTCCTCTAAGTCTAGGCTTAACCCTATGAAAAGCTGCTCCAAAATTTGTTTTATAAGGTTGTTTGTTTTTAGAAAATCTAACATCTCTGTATATTCTAAACACCTTCATTTTTTCAAATTCGTCATGCACTTGCATACCACTGTATACTTTATTATATAAGCCCTTAACCTCTTTTAAAGCTTTTTCATATTCTGGTTTATTATCGGCAAACCATTCACGATTATTATTCTTTTCTAACTTTTTTAGAAAATTTAAAGCGACTGTAATGTTCATATATTATTGTTATGCTATAAAAATACAAAAGTCCTAAATTTAATTAGGACTTTTGCTGCTATTAATCTTCTATATCCTTAAAATATATAAAATTAAATTTTCTTATTATAGCTATTTTTTTCTTCAGTTAATCTACTGCATCTTCTACATCATCTGCAACATTCTCTACAGCATCTTCAACTTTTTCTCCTGTAGACTTTTCTTCTCTACAACCTGTTAACATCAGAGATAGTGAGAATAATACAATACATGTTTTTGCTACTTTTTTCATGGTTTTTAAATTTTAATTTTTGTTGATTCGTTTTAATTTTAAGAGTTACACTACTTACCAATCACTTATTTTTGCTTAATAAAATGAATTGTAAAATTGGTAAGTCGTGCATTCTTAATTTATGATTTTACTCCTTTTTTTAATAGAGATAGTACAAACAGTACTATAAATACAAAGAATAAAATTTTAGCAATTCCAGCAGAAGCTCCTGCTATTCCGCCAAATCCTAAGACTCCAGCGATTAATGCGATTATAATAAATGTGATTGTCCAACGTAACATAATTTTTGGTTTTTAATGATTAATATGATAAACTAAAAGCACTTTACTTTTAATTATTTGAGAATTGCTTCTCTACTCCCTTTGGAGAATCAACAGATAATTTATTATCAAATTGAAGCGTCCTGATTGGGAATGGTATATTTATATTTTCTTTATCGTAAGCTTTCTTAATCTCAATGATTGCTTTACTTTTTGATCTCATTTTCTCTAAGGCATTGTCTGCATCAATCCAAAATCTACATAGATAATTAATCGAGCTTCCGCCATACTCAGTATAATAAAACTCCACATCCTCAGGTTTTTCTATCTGATCAAACGTATTACAAATGGTTTCCTTAGTTAATTGTTGTACATGATCTAAATCTGACTCATATCCTACTCCACATTCTAAAAAGACTCTCATCTTAGTGGTTAATGTGTAATTTTTCATAGGATTATCTAAAATCATTTTATTAGGGATAATCACCATATTGTTATCGGCTTCCTTAATAGTAAAGTCTTTCAAATTTATGTCAATTACCTCTCCAGAATACCCGTTAGTTTCTACCCAATGTCCAATTTGTATTTTCTTTCTAAATGACAATACGATACCAGCAAACGTATTTGATAACGTGCCTTGTAAAGCTAACCCAATAGCTAAACCAGCAACACCGGCACCTGCTAATAAAGAGGTTAATGTTTTACTTAAATTTAGAATACCTAAAGCAAGAAATAGTCCTGCTAGAACAACAACTACAGAGGATAACGTTCCTATCATGTTTGTAATTGAGTTTTGTTGTACTTTTTTTGCCACAAATTTTGTGACATACTTTTTAACATATTTAGCTATAAAATATGCTGCAATTAATACAACAATTGCTAAAATTAAGTTGGGTATGTTTGATACAATGGCGTTAAACCAAGCTTCTAATTTTGTAACAAGCAAATTATAGGCTTCTGATAATTGTGATTTCATAATGGATGTGTTTTAAATTAATCTGATTTTTTTAGTTGTTTACTAAAAATGGGATTAACTTTCGCTAGCTACTTTTAATAAATGGTCTGAAGTACTTTTAGACCAAGCATTAAGCATCCAACTAGATTTTTCTAACTCTCTGATATAAGCACCAATTAAATCTATAGTACCTTCATCTCCTGCATCTTCAGCTTTGCTTAAAACCTGTCTCATTTGAGATAACATAGTTTTATGGTCATTTAACAACTCGTCTATCATTTCATCATCAGTAGTCATAACTGATCCTTCAGATAATGATGAGATTTTTAAATAGTCGCTAAATTTACTTACTGGATGATGTCTTAATGTTAAGATGCGTTCTGCTATTTCGTCAACTTTTAGCTTAGCTTCATTATACATATTTTCAAACTTTTCGTGTAAATCAAAAAAGTTTTTTCCTAAAATATTCCAATGAAATGTTCTTAGTTTTTGATAGTATAAATTATAATCTGATAATAGTGTGTTTAACTCTACAACTACAGGTAGTACTTTTTCGTCTTGCATATTCAAATAATTCATGTCTTCTGTTTTTTAGTGTTAATAAATATCTTCGATACAAAGATGCAACACTAATCAAGCTGTCATGTTATATGATTTTTTAAGAATGTTATAGAATTTCAATAAACACCTTAAAAAACGGTCTTTTCTTATTAAAATGCTGTTAAAACGATAAAAAAGAGTCAAAAATAAAGAAAAACGAACAAAGTCTATTCGAATTCAATAGCCTTTAAAATCAATCCTGAAGCTGGCGCAACGTAATAAACCTCTCCTGTAAAATCTGGTTTTAGACTTGCTTCAATATCTTCTAAAGTACGTTTTCCTTGTCCTAAATGGATTAAGGCACCCATCATTAATCTGATTTGATTACGCATAAAACCTTTTCCTTTTACACGCAAGATGTAACTTTTCTCAGGAAAAAAACTGGCAGTATAAATCGTATTTTCTACTATTTCGCATTTTAAAATAGTACGATTGTAAATTCCGTTGTCTGTAGGTTTATAGCAATACTTTTTTAAATAATGCTCGCCTTCAAACAATTTAGCACCTTTTTTCATCAACTCGACATCTAAAGGATCTAGAATAGTTGTTAGAATTGGCGCACAAAACGGATGAAATTTATCTCCAAAAGCAAAAACATATAGATATTCTTTAACTTTTGAATGTTGTATAATATTAAACTTATTATCTACCTCCCTAATAGTTAATGCTCTAAGGTCTTGAGGTAAATTAGTATTAAACAAAGCCATAAATGCATCAAAATCGTCAATAGGTTCTTCTAAAAACAACTCGAAAGCAGCACTCTCCGCACTTACCATAGCATCTGTACGACCAGAGGTCAATGTTTTAAATTTCTTTTTTTCTAAGATGAAATTTAAAGTTCTGTCAATCATTAAATGCAAGGTTTTTAAGTTAGGTTGCTTTTGCCAACCATGAAACCTATAGCCTAAATATTGAATTGTTATGACGTAGAAATACTTTTTTTGCATGATAAATTATGAATGCCGAAAATACTGCTTTAGTTACCGTCTCGCAAAATTTTTATACATTGAAACTCTTTAACTAACTAAAATAAAATTTCATGACAAATGTAACTACCCAAAAACCGCCAATGTGGTTTTTAGTGATTAGCATTATTGCCTTAGTTTGGAATGCTTTAGGCGTTTTTGCTTATTTAGGACAATCTTTAATGACAGACGAGATGTTAGCACAATTACCGGAAGCGGATCAACAAATGTATGCCAACCTACCTTCATGGTATATTGGTGCATTTGCAGTCGCTGTTTTTGCTGGTACCATTGGTAGCCTAGGCTTAGTTATTAAAAAAAAGTGGGCTTTTTATGTGTTAATTATATCTTTAGTAGCAGCTATTGTACAAATGTACTACTTAGCTTTTGTCCTAAAAATGGCAAATACAATGACACCTTTAATTATTATAGTAGGTATGGCTTTAGCTTGGCTAGCAGATTATGCAACAAAAAAAGGATGGTTGTCTTAAACCATCCCTTTGTCACAATACAATTAAAAACCATCAGCTTGAAGCTTATGGTTTTTTTTTATTTCTTCTCTCTTCCTTTTAAAACATCCACAACATCATTAAGCTTAAACCCTTTTGCTTGCAATAACATTAAATAATGAAACAGTAAATCTGCACTTTCACTTAAAAATAAATCGTCTTTGTTATCCATTGCTTCAATAACAACTTCTACCGCTTCTTCACCAACTTTTTGTGCTACTTTATTAATTCCTGAAGCAAATAACGACGCCACATAAGATTTCTCTGTGTTACCCGCTGCTACTCTACTTTCAATCGTATTTTCTAATTTTGAAATAAAACCGAAATTTTCAGAATTAGACTCATCCCAACACGTATCAGATCCTTTATGACATGTTGGTCCGTTTGTATTAACTTGTATTAATAAGGTGTCGTTGTCACAATCTAGCTTTATATCAACTAAGTTTAATACGTTACCACTTTCTTCTCCTTTAGTCCACAAACGGTTTTTTGTGCGACTAAAAAAAGTAACTAATTTAGTGTCGTTAGTTTTATTGAATGCTTCCTCGTTCATGTAACCCAACATCAATACGTTTTTTGTTGTGGCATCTTGAATTATTGCTGGTACTAAACCGTCATTGTTTTTGTTGAAATCTATAGTCATCTTGTTATATATTGGCATTGCTAAATACATTGTGTTTTTTTTAGCAATATTTTCTTAATTATGCGATACTGAAACAAGTTCAGTATGACGTTGCGATTATTTCTGCGTCGTCAGTTCGAGTGAAATTGCTTGTTCTGCAATTTTGTATCGAGAACTTATTTTATTGTGCTTCTCGATACAATTTGCTCATGCTTTACAAATCACTCGAAGTGACGTTATGTTTTGTTTGCTCTGTTTAATTTAGCGCAAACTACTCTTTTATGCTTTACTTTATGTGATACTGAAACAAGTTCAGTATGACGTTGTATTATTTCTATGTCGTCAGTTCGAGTGACATTGCTTTTTTTGCTATTTTGTATCGAAAACTTATTTTGTTGTGCTTCTCGATACAATTTGCTCATGCTTCACAAATCACTCGAAGTGACGTTATGTTTTGTTTGCTCTGTTTAATTTAGCGTAAACTACTCTTTTATGCTTTACTTTATGTGATACTGAAACATGTTCAGTATGACGTTGCGATTATTATTGCGTCGTCAGTTCGAGTGAAATTGCTTGTTCTGCAATTTTGTATCGAGAACTTATTTTATTGTGCTTCTCGATACAATTTGCTCATGCTTTACAAATCACTCGAAGTGACGTTATGTTTTCTTTGCTCTGTTTAATTTAGCGCAAACTACTCTTTTATGCTTTACTTTATGCGATACTGAAATAAGTTCAGTATGACGTTGCGTTTATTATCGTGTCGTCAGTTCGAGTGTAATTGCTTTTTCTGCAATTTTGTATCGAAAACTTATTTTGTTGTGCTTCTCGATACAATTTGCTCATGCTTCACAAATCACTCGAAGTGACGTTATGTTTTCTTTACTCTGTTTAATTTAGCGCAAACTACTCTTTTATGCTTTACTTTATGTGATACTGAAACAAGTTCAGTATGACGTTGCGATTATTTCTATGTCCGTCAGTTCGAGTGTAATTGCTTTTTCTGCAATTTTGTTTCGAGAACTTATTTTGTTGTGCTTCTCGATACAATTTTCTTATGCTTCACAAATCACTCGAAGTGACGTTATGTTTTCTTTGCTCTGTTTAATTTAGCGCAAACTACTCTTTTATGCTTTACTTTATGTGATACTGAAACAAGTTCAGTATGACGTTGCTATAATTAGTGTGCCGTCAGTTCGAGTGAATTAATATGACGTGTTACAATCTAACTTCTATATTATTTTCTCGTAATGCTTCTTTTAAATCTTGTATTGCTATTTCACCAAAATGAAATACACTTGCAGCCAAAGCTGCGTCAGACTTACCATCTTTAAAAGTATCTACAAAATGTTGCACTGTTCCAGCACCTCCTGAAGCTATTATCGGAATATTTAATGTTTCCGATAACTTTGCTAATGCTTCATTTGCAAAACCAGCTTTTGTTCCATCGTTATTCATAGATGTAAACAAAATCTCTCCTGCACCTCTACTTTCAACTTCTTTTGCCCAATCAAATAAATTTAATTCTGTTGGAATACTTCCGCCAGCCAAATGTACAATCCATTCGTCATCAATTTGTTTAGCATCAATAGCAACCACAACACATTGACTACCAAACTTATTAGCCAATTCGTTAACTAATTCTGGTCTTTTTACTGCTGAAGAATTGATAGATACTTTATCAGCACCAGATTTTAATAACACATCAACATCTGCGATTGAAGAAATACCACCTCCAACCGTAAACGGAATATTTACATGTTCAGCCACTTTTAAAACCATATCAATCATGGTTTTTCTGCCTTCTAGTGTCGCTGAAATATCCAAAAACACTAATTCGTCTGCACCTTTTAATGCGTATTGCTTCGCTAATTCCACAGGATCTCCTGCATCACGTAGGTTTACAAAATTGACACCTTTAACGGTTCTTCCGTCTTTTATGTCTAAGCATGGTATGATTCGTTTTGTAAGCATATTTAGGTCCTCGAAATCAAGGTTTATTATTAATTATTATACTACTATATTTCATTTTAGAGACACTTCGACTGTGCTCAGTGTGACGTTAAAATTGCAATTTTAAATGCTACAATAGCACTCTAATCACTTTTATAAAAAGCGTTCCAATTCTTTTAAAGTAATTCTGTTTTCATACAATGCTTTTCCTATAATTACACCTTCACATCCAATCTCTGCAAGCTTTTCTAAGTCTGCTATAGTTGTTACTCCTCCTGAAGCAATTAATTTAACTGACTGACCAGAGCTGTCATTACTGCATTGTTCAATAATATTTTTATACAATTCTATAGAAGGTCCTTCCAACATGCCATCTTTAGAAATATCCGTACAAACCACATATTGTATGCCTTGTTTTTGGTAATCTTTTATAAACGGAATAACTTCCAAGCTACTCTCTTCTAACCAACCACTAATTGCTATTTTCTCATTATTACAATCTGCACCAAGAATTATTTTTTGAGAACCATACTTACGTATCCAACCTTCAAATGCATCTCTGTTTTTAACAGCTATACTTCCTCCTGTAATTTGTTTTGCTCCAGAGTTAAATGCTGTAATAATATCGTTATCAGACTTTAAACCACCTCCAAAATCGATTTTAAGATTGGTTTTAGATGCGACTTGCTCTAAGACTTTATAATTAACTACGTGTGCAGCTTTTGCACCTTCTAAGTCAACCATGTGCAAGTACTCAATTCCTGCATCTTCAAATTGCTTAGCGATTTCTAATGGGTTTTCACTATAGATTTTAGTTGTACTATAATCTCCTTTTGTCAAACGTACACACTTCCCTTCTATAATGTCTATTGCTGGTATTATTCTCATATCTCTAGCCCACAAAGTGGGAATTTATTTTTTGATTACTATTAGTTTAAATTGAATCCTTTTGACTGCGTTCAAGGTGACACCATTGTGGTTTACAATTCAATAAAATTCTTTAATATCTGTTCTCCTTCAGTACTACTCTTTTCAGGGTGAAATTGTACACCATAAAAATTATTGTGTTGCAAAGCTGAAGCAAAGTCTATACTATAAGTAGTAGTTGCGATACTTTCTTTACAGTTTTCGGCATAAAAACTATGTACAGAATACATAAACGCTTCATTTTTGACATCCTTAAATAAATCAGACTTTAGATTTACAATAGTATTCCATCCCATTTGCGGTACTTTAACTGAGTTGTCAAAACGCTTAACAGCCACATCAAAAATACCTAAACCTTCTGTATTTCCTTCTTCAGAAGATTTACACATTAATTGCATACCTAAGCAAATTCCTAAAACAGGTTGTTTTAATGTTGGAATTAAAGTGTCTAAACCACTTGCTTTAAGCATTTTCATTGCAGAACTTGCCTCTCCAACACCAGGAAAAATTACTTTATCTGCTGCTTTGATTTCTTCTGGATTATTAGATAATATAGCATCATACCCTAAGCGTTTAAATGCAAATTGAATACTTTTTATATTACCTGCTCCGTAGTCTATAATTACTAGTTTCATATTTAGGTTTTTCGTTTTTCGCTATCAGCAAATGGCTAACAGCTAATAGCTGATTTACAACATCCCTTTTGTTGATGGTAAAAACATTTTGTTGGAATCACGTTTTACTGCCATTTTCATAGCTTTAGCAAATGCTTTAAAGATCCCTTCTATTTTATGATGCTCATTAATACCTTCTGCTTTTATATTTAAATTACATTTTGCACCATCTGTAAACGATTTAAATAAGTGGAAAAACATTTCAGTTGGCATATCACCAATTTTTTCACGCTTAAAATCAGCTTCCCATTCTAACCAGTTTCTACCACCAAAATCAACTGCTACTTGCGCTAAACAATCATCCATTGGTAAACAAAAACCATAACGCTCGATGCCTAATTTATTACCTAGAGCTTTATTAAAGAGTTCCCCTAAAGCAATCATCGTGTCTTCTATCGTGTGGTGCTCGTCTACTTCTAAATCGCCTTCTACTTTAATAGTTAAATCCATTGCGCCATGACGACCAATTTGGTCTAACATGTGGTCAAAAAAGGATAAACCAGTATCAATATCATTTTTTCCAGAACCGTCTAAATTTAATTTGATATAAATCTTAGTCTCGTTAGTGTTTCTAGTAATTTCTTGAACACGATCTTCTAATTTCAAAAACTCATAGATCGCTTCCCAATCCGTACTAGTCAATGCTATACAATCTAAAATAGCTTGTTTAGACGTTTCAATTTCGTTAGCTCCTAATTCTGGATCTTCAGACAAAAAGATACCTTTAGCGCCTAAATTCTTAGCCAATTCCATGTCCGTAATGCGGTCTCCTAAAACAAAACTATTTGCTAAATCATACTTTTCTTGATCAAAATACTTGGTCAATAAGCCTGTTCTAGGCTTACGTGTCTCTGCATTTTCATGCGGAAATGTTTTATCAATAAAAACATCACTAAAAACAACGCCTTCCTTTTCAAAAGCAGTCATCACTTTATTTTGTGCAGGCCAAAAGGTATCTTCAGGAAATGAATCTGTTCCTAAACCATCCTGATTAGTAACCATTACCAGTTCATAATCCAATTCTGAAGCTATTTTAGCCATATATTGAAACACTTTTGGGTAATACTCTAACTTCTCTAAACTATCCAATTGATAATCTACAGGTGGCTCTAATACCAATGTTCCGTCTCTGTCTATGAATAATACTTTTTTCATGTGCTATTTTTTGTAGTGAGATTCTGAAACCAGTTCAGAATGACACGTTATACTAATTTTAATGATTCGATTAATGTATTGTTTTCTTCCGGAGTCCCAACAGTTATTCGAATGCAATTTTTAACTTGTGTATTTCTATTTCTAATAATGACCTTCTGCTCAATTAAATATTGATACGTTTTATTGGCATCTTCCACTTCTGCTAATAAAAAATTAGCATCTGTAGGATATATTTTTTTTACTATCGCTAATTTACTTAAAGCCTCTTTTAACTTCGTTCTTTCTTCAAGAATAGTCTCAATGTTTTGAGTCACTTCTTCCAAATTATTCAAACTTTTCAAAACCGCTTCTTGGTTTAAAGTGCTAACATTATAAGGTGGTTTTACACGGTTATAAAGTGTAATTATAGCCTGACTAGCATAAGCAACTCCTACTCTAACACCTGCCAAACCCCACGCTTTACTAAAAGTTTGACTAACAATTAAATTATCGTATTTATCAATGTTTTTAATAAATGACGCTTGTGCGCTAAAATCAATATAAGCTTCGTCCACAATCACGATACCATTAAAATTCTCCAAAATATATTCAATATCATCTGGATTTAAACTGTTTCCTGTTGGATTATTAGGCGAACATATAAATATGATTTTAACATCTTCAAAATCTAAATACGGTTGTAATTGATTTAAATTAATTTGAAAATCATTAATTAACGGTTGTTCTATAACTTCAATATTATTGATGTTTGCAGACACATTATACATTCCGTAAGTTGGCGTAAAGGTTAAGACCTTATCTTTTCCTGGCTCGCAAAAAATACGAAACGCTAGATCAATAACTTCGTCACTACCATTTCCAATAAAAATTTGGTCTGTTGCAACCTTTTTAATGGCAGATAATTTATCCTTAATCTCTTTTTGCTGTGGATCAGGATATCTGTTTAAATCTCCAAATGGATTCTCATTTGCATCTAGAAAAACATCTGCAGTCCCTTTAAATTCATCTCTTGCAGAAGAATACGGTTTTAACGCTTTTATGTTAGCTCTAACCAGATTGTTTATGTTTATTTTTTGGTTCATTTTCTCTTATTACTAAATGTATTGGCAGTATTCTGTTGTATTATTCTTGTGTGATACTGAAACCAGTTCAGCATGACGTTGCGATAGTGTTTAAACCTTAAATTATGATTCATAATTCATGATTCTTGTTTCTTAACTCTTATTTCTTAACTCTTTTTTCAAACATCACGTCACACTGAATTTATTTCAGTGTCCCATTATTTATACTTGTGTGATACTGAAACGAGTTCAGTATGACGTTGCGTTATTTTAAATCCTTTAAACGAATAGTTACAGCGTTTTTGTGTGCTTGTAATCCTTCGGCTTCAGCCATTAACTCAATAGTGTTTCCAATATTTAGCAACCCTTGTTTTGTAATATTCTGAAAGGTAATCGCTTTTGTAAAACTATCTAAATTCACGCCCGAATAGGCTTTACTAAATCCATTAGTTGGTAAAGTGTGATTAGTTCCAGATGCATAATCTCCAGCACTTTCTGGTGTGTAATTACCTATAAATACCGATCCTGCATTCTCGATACCGTCCACATAAAAATCGTTATTATTTGTACAAACAATAAAGTGTTCTGGTCCGTATTGATTAATTAAATCTAATGCTATGGCATCAGTTTCAACTAAAATAGATTTAGAATTATCTATAGCTTGTTGTGCAATGTCTTGTCTTGGAAGTGCTTTTAGCTGAAGCTGAATCTCTTCCGCGACAGCGTCAATTAGCTTTTGAGAGGTTGACACCAAAATGACTTGGCTATCTGCACCATGTTCTGCTTGACTTAATAAATCCGAAGCCACATAACTAGCATTTGCAGTATCATCTGCCACGACTAATAACTCACTGGGACCTGCAGGCATGTCAATAGCAACACCATACTTAGTTGATAATTGCTTAGCAACAGTTACAAATTGATTTCCTGGTCCAAATATTTTATAAACCTGAGGAATACTTGCTGTACCAAACGTTAAACCAGCAATAGCTTGGATTCCGCCAACTTTTATAATTTTAGTCACTCCGCAAAGTTGTGCTGCATATAAAATTTCGTTAGCAATTTTACCTTCTTTATTTGGTGGCGAACATAATACAATCTCTTTACAGCCTGCAATTTGCGCAGGCACTGCTAGCATTAAAACTGTAGAAAACAAAGGCGCTGTACCAGAAGGTATGTAAATTCCTACTTTCTGAATCGCTCTTTTTTCTTGCCAACAGTTAACACCTTCTGTTGTTTGTACGCTAACTTTTTCGGTTTTTTGCGCGGTATGAAACGCTTCAATATTGCTTTTTGCTTGCTGAATGGCTTCTTTTAAGGGCTTTGAAACTTTGGCTCTTGCTGTTTCAATTTCTTCAACTGTAACGATATTTGTTTTTAATTCTGCACCATCAAATAATTGCGTGTACTTAGCGACTGCTTGATCACCGTTACGTTGTACGTCTTCAAATATTTGAGTTACCGTAGCTTCTATATCATTAACGGTTTGTGTTGGACGTTGCAAAATGTCTGACCACGTTACTTTTTCTGGGTTGTTTAAAGTTTTCATTATAATACCATGTTATCGATTGGACAAACTAGGATACCTTCTGCTCCGTTTAGTTTTAGTTCGTCAATAATTTCCCAAAAATCGTTTTTATTAATTACAGAGTGGATTGAGCTCCAACCCTCTTGCGCCAATGGTAAAACCGTTGGACTTTTCATTCCTGGTAAAATATTTATAATATCCTCCACCTTGTTATTTGGTGCATTTAATAATACATAACGTGATTGTCTAGCTTTTAAAACAGATTGTAATCTGAATTGTAATTTATCAAGTATAGCTTGATTATCATCAGAAATCTGAGGAGAAACCGCTAGTATAGCTTCTGACTTTAAAATAACCTCTGCTTCTTTTAAACCGTTTTTGAATAAAGTACTTCCGCTAGAGACAATATCTACAATAGCATCTGCTAATCCAATATTTGGAGCAATCTCTACAGAACCATTAATAATGTGTAAGTTGGCTGTTACTCCGTTTTTCTCTAAAAACTGATTAACAGTATTTGGGTAAGACGTTGCAATACGTTTTCCTTCTAAGTCTTTTACTGAATTGTACTTTACTCCTTTTGGTACTGCCACAGAAACTTTACAAGTAGAAAATCCAAGTTTTTCAGAAATTGTAATCCCATTCCCTTTTTCTATTAATACGTTTTCTCCAATAATAGCAACATCTACCACACCATCTTTAAGGTATTGTGGAATATCCCCATTACGTAGATAAAAAATTTCTAGTGGAAAGTTTTTTGCAGACGCTTTTAATTGGTCTTTACCATTATCTATGGAAATACCAACCTCTTTTAGAATTCGCATAGAATCCTCGTTTAATCTTCCTGATTTTTGAACTGCAATTTTTAATTTACTCATTTTCTTTTCTTTTTAATTTTTTAGATTCTTTTGAAAATTTGAGTAAATCTTTCGGAAAGTATATAAATACAAAAAACCGCTTGATTTACTCAAACGGTTTTAAAATATATTTTGATTTTATTCAATACATTTCTAACTGGCTTGAGTGCTAGTATGGAAATGATGATGATGTAATTGAATAAAGTTCATGTCTTATTTTCTTCTTTACAAATATTGTTAAATTTTATTTTAAAAACCAAACCAAAATGTAATTAGTTTTAATTTTTATGAAAATATTAATATTTGTACAATAAATTATTGATTTCCTAAGATAATTGGCATACCACTATCTCCAGATCCAATAACAATAATTTTACTATTAGGTGATTCAGACAACTTTACTGTAGCCTCAATACCTTTATCTTGTAAAATTTTATCTGTTAATGATGCACTTAAAATACGGTTAGATTCTGCTTTACCTTTTGCATCAATAATAACTTTCTCAGCTTCTTTTCTTGCACTTTCAAGTCTAAACTCATATTCTAATGATGCTTGCTCTTGCTTTAATTTACGTTCAATAGCTTCTTTAATTGTTGGAGGCAACGTTACATCTCTAACTAACACCTCATTTAATTGAACATATTGTTTATCAAGTATTTTCTTAGTTTCTTGAAAAATTTCAACTTGAATAGCATCACGTTTAGTAGAATACAAATCGTCTGGTGTATAACGACCAATAACACTTCTTGCAGCACTACGAATAGCAGGTTGTATTACACGTTGCAAATAATCTTGACCTAAAGATTGGTGAAGATTTCCTAATTGATCATACACTGGCTCATACCAAGCTGAAGCATCAATTTGAATTTCTAAACCGTTTGAAGATAACACCTTCATTTTTTCAAAAAGTTCTTGCTGACGTACTTCGTAAACATATACTTTATTCCAAGGTGCTACAATATGAAACCCCTCTCCCATTGGTGGCTCATCAATAACAACTCCTTCACCAAAAGTCTCAAAAAGGACACCTGCCTCTCCTGAATCTATTGTAACCGCTGATTTAGCAATTAAAACTATTACTATTACAGCCGCAATTAAAAACGGAAATGCAATTTTTGGTAATTTTTCCATAACTTCTTTTTATATTTTTAAATTAATCCTTTATATTTTCTTAAAAACCACTCTATAGCCAAACTTAAGGCTATAATAAATAGCAAATAATACCAATCTATCAAAGGTACGACACTTTTATTACTTTTTTGAATGGCTTGATAACGTTTATCGTTTAATAAATTATCTGCTAATGCTTTATAATTACTAACAAAATAAGCTTCTCCTTGACTATTAGTAGCCAGTTGCTGTAGTTTTGTTACATCTGCATTTAAAAATTGTTGCTCGACGTTGTATTCTATTATTTTAAAATGACCACCAACCGAAATATTATCAGGTGATGCTTTAACCGTAAAGTCATAATCCTCAGAAGCTAATCCATTTAAATTGACTTGATAATTATTCCCTTTTAAAACCAAAGGTCTTGTTATAGTCTCACCTGTTTTTTTATTTTTTAATGTGATGAGTAATGAGGCATTAGCTTCAAACTCGTAATTTTTATTAAAAAACTGAGCGCTAATAATCATATCATCACTTCCGTTATAAAACGAATTATAATCGACTTCTAATCGGTTTTTACGTTTACTAGAAGCTAAGTATTGTACTAATTTGCCAATAAAATTGTCAAATTCTATAAAACTAGAAGCATTTAAATAACTCTGTGCACGCCATTTCCATAAATCCTCTCCAAATAAAACAGCCTCCCTTCTTCCGCTAATCTCTAAAGTTGCTAATAATGGTTGTTCGGTTTTTATACCAGATACTGTTTTAAATAAAATGGTCTCAAAAGGCTGATTAAATTCTGCATCTCCAAACGTAGCGTTTAAAGGCGGAAAGCTTTCAAAGTTTAAATCATCAACAATAAAAGGTGTGTAATTAGTATTTAAATTTGGTTGATAATCTTCGGTCTGAGACGTGACCTCAAAACTATAATCTGATATAGCATTATTTAAAAACAACCAATCCGTTTTAGGACCTGAAATAATCCATTTGTTTTTATTCTGTTTTTCTAATGCCTTAATTAATTCCTTAAATAGATTGTTTGGCTGATACAATATAACTAATTGAAAATCATTTAATTGTTTTACTATCTCTTTTGGAGAAACAAATTCAACGACACGTTGTTCGTTACTTTCAATACTCTTTTTTAAAGCCCCTAAATCAGGATGTAGAACACTGCTAACAATAGCAATTTTCGATTTTTGATCAATAACTTCTACTGCAAAATTCTTGTAATTATTAACCTTATTTTTCTCTGTTTCTAACGGAATTATTTGCGCTTTATAACTTTGTACACCAACACTATTTGCTGGCAACGTAACGTTTAAAATTTGACTATTATTAGTCTGATCTAATCGTACAACTTTAGAAAACACAGTAGTATTACCTTTTGTTACTATAAACTTACTAGTAATAGCTTGCTTACCGCTGTACACAACTATAGCTTCTAATGGAAACTTATTTTTTAAATAAGCATATTTGTTGACATTTAGCTTACTTATCTGTAAATCTGAATATACTATTGTATCTCCCAATATAATTGGATAGATGGGTTGGTTATATTTTTTAGCAGAAAACTGATAATCACTACCAATGGTTTGATTACCATCAGTGACTAGTATGGTAGGCGAAATTGTGTTTTTATAAACTTGAGTTAGTTGTCTAAAAACCTTATCTAAATTTGTTTGACTTTCTGAAAATGATAAGCTATCACTACTATTTAATGTATTTCCGAAAGAAAGCACTTCAATATTAAATTTGTCTTTTAATGCTGAATTATTAGTAATTGTATTTAAAGCTATTTTTGCATTATCATCTTGTTTTAAATGCTTTAAAGATGAAGAATTATCAACTGCAACAACTAAGTTGGGTTTTTCCGTATAATACTTTACTTGATCAAATTTTGGATTGATTAGCAATAACAATACTGAAAACAAGGTAATAAAACGCAAAAAAGCAAAAAGCGCATTAGATTTAGCTGCGCCTTTTGCTTTATAATTATACTGGAATAACGCTAATAATAGTGCGACTACTCCTGCTAATATGATATATAATAGTGTTTCTGTTGACATTAATTAGATTATGTTAACATTCCTCCATCAACATTTAACGTCTGACCTGTTACATAAGCAGACATGTCTGATGCTAAAAACACACAAACATTTGCGATATCTTCTGGAGTACCACCACGTTTTAATGGAATTGCATTACGCCATCCTTTTACTGTCTCTTCGTCTAGTTTTGCTGTCATTTCTGTTTCAATAAAACCAGGAGCAATCACATTACTTCTAATATTTCTTGATCCTAACTCTAACGCTACTGATTTAGAAAAACCAATAATACCAGCTTTTGAAGCTGCATAGTTAGTTTGTCCTGCATTACCTTTAACTCCTACTACAGAACTCATGTTAATAATAGACCCTTTACGTTGCTTAAGCATTGTGCGTTGCACTGCTTTAGTCATATTAAAAACAGACTTAAGGTTAACTTCAATGACTTTATCAAAATCGTCCTCACCCATTCTCATTAATAAATTGTCCTTAGTAATTCCTGCATTATTAATTAATACGTCAATACTTCCAAACTCTGCAAGTACGTCCTCACCTAATTGTTGAGCTTCCTCAAAACTAGCTGCGTTACTTTTATATCCTTTTGCTTTAACACCTAAAGCTATTAATTCTTTTTCTAACTCGTTAGCAGCTTCTACAGACGAACTGTATGTAAATGCAACATTTGCACCATGCTGAGCAAATACTTGAGCAATACCTTTACCAATACCTCTTGAAGCACCTGTTATGATTGCTGTTTTTCCTTCTAAAAGTTTCATTAAAATTATATTTAATTTGTTTTCGTTATAACGAAAACCTGTTGTTAGTTTTCTATTTCAAATATAGTAATTACAAATTGTTATGTATAAAAAAACCTCATAATTTATACTAATTATGAGGTTTTAATAGGTCTTTAAGATGCCGTTTGACTACTTATGTCATACTACATTTTAACATCTTCAGATTTTTCGTAATTAAATATATGGTCAATATCCATCTCTTGAACTTTACCTAATTTATTTAATGCTGTTAAATCTACATCTTTCTTATTTCCGATTACCATAACGTTGTAATCTTCGCCTTTTATGTTACTATTGAAAAACTCGCGTAAATCTGCTAAAGTCATATCCTTAATAGCATTGTACATGGCCTCTCTGTTATCTTCAGACATTCCTAATTTTTGAAGTCTCTCATAACTCCAAAAGATACTTGACTTATTAATACGTTGTGCCGCTATCTTCTTTAATGTAGACTCTTTAGCAGCATTAAATTGCGCTTCAGATTCTGGCATATCATTCATTAACTCCATCATAGCATCTACAGCCTGAGGCATTTTGTTTGCTTGTGTCCCAATATAAGCCATAACATAGTTAGACTCATCTTTCTCTCTTGCAGTACTGTAATTAGACCAAGCAGAATACGCTAATGACTTAGATTCTCTTATTTCTTGAAAAACGATAGATGATAATCCACCACCAAAATACGTATTAAATAATGTTGATGCCGCCATGTTTTCTGCTTTAAAAGGCTCTCCTTTAGCTAAAAACATCATTTCTGACTGTACCATATCAAAATCTACGAAAAACACATTTCCACCTGTCTCCTTTTCTTCAAAAGTCATCGCTTCTGGATAGTCTTTTAAATCTGCACTTACTTTATGAGATGTATTTAAAGCAGAAACTGCATTGTCTACATCTTTACCATAGTAAAACATACGTTGCTTGTAGTTTTTTAAATCCTTAGTTAAATCTACCAATTCTTGTGGATTAACTTTTTCTAGATCACTAACTGAGATAATATTACGTAAACTAGAATTTTCTCCATATTTAGCATAATTTAACAATCCACGTCTTAAGATACTTCCTTTATTGGTTTTGTTATTTTGTCTTCCTTTAGCGATAGATTGCACATATTTGTTATACGCTTCTTGATTAGGCACTGCATTATCAAGTAACTCTTCTAACAATTCTAATCCTTTAGGTAAGTTTTCTTTTAAACCACTTAAACCAATATAAGTTTTCTCGTTACCAGTGTTTACATAATAATCGACACCTAACTTATAAAACTCTTTTTTCAAATCTTCGTTTGAATATTTTTCAGTACCTAAGTATTCTAAGTAACCAACAGCTAAATCTAATTTTTTATCATTATCACTACCCATGTCAAAAATGATGTTCATATCAAACAAATCATTCGTTTCATTTTCTATGTATGATACTTTGATTCCGCTTTCCGTTTTAGTTTCTTTAATGGCTGAAGCATAATCTACATACACAGGTTTTAAAGCCTCAGATTCCATTTTATTAAATTCTTCGATATACTTAGAATTTGTACCCCTGTTTAAGTTAACTGGTGTTATTCCTGGGTTTGATACTTTAACAATTTTATCGTCTGCACCTTTACGTTTATACGTAACAACGTAATTGTCCTTATAAAATGAATTGGCAAAATCTACTAATTCTTGTTTTGTAATTTTCTTTAAGTCATCTATAAACTTAACTTTATCTTCCCATTTTTCGTCATGAATAAAAGCATTCACATATGCATCAGCAACAGCTGTACTGTTTTCGTATTGACTTAATTGAGATTTTTTTAAGTCGTTAACCACTGCATCAATCATCCAGTCTTCAAACTCACCTTTTTTAAGCTTTTCAATTTGCTCTAAGATTAAACCTTTTAAGGATTCTAAAGACTGACCTTCTTTTGGCGAACCACTAAAAGAATGATAACCATAGTCATTTAAAAATGTAGTCGAACATCCTGCGTATTGCACTAATTGTTTTTGATTTAAGTTTAAATCTAATAAACCAGCACTACCATTAGCTAAAATCATATCTGCTAATGTTACAAATTTTTCTTGTTCTGTATTTACGCCACTTGTTCTAAATGCAATAGAAAGACTTTCTGCTGTTGGTCCAAAGACTTCATTTTCTACAATTGTAGTTAATGGTGCTTCTGTAGGTAATACTGGATGAGCTACTTCTTTTCTTTCAAATTTCCCGAACGTTGTATTTACCTTTTTAATAGTTGCTTCAAAATCAAAATCTCCAACTAACACTACAGCCATATTGTTTGGTACATAATATTTATCAAAATAATTATGAATATCAATCATAGAAGGGTTTTTTAAATGTTCCGCAGTACCAATAGTAGTCTGTTGCCCATAAGGATGCTTTGGGAATAAACCTTCTAACATTGCAGCATAACGCTTACGTCCATCACTATCCTGACCTCTATTAAATTCTTCAAAAACTGCTTCTAATTCTGTATGAAACAAACGCAAAACCACTTGACTAAAACGCTCACTTTCTAAAGCTAAAAACTTATCCAGCTCATTAGCAGGAATCTTATTTGTATATACTGTTTGCTCAAACCAAGTGTAAGCATTTGTACCTGTAGCCCCTAAAGAACTTGACATTTTATCATATTCATTAGCTACGGAATAGTTTGAAGCCTCTAAAGATACTCTATCAATTTCTTTATAAATTTCTAATTTCTCTCCACCATCTCTGGTAGCTCTATGCTTTTCGTACAAATTAGAAATAGTATCTAAGTACTTTTTTTCAGTTTCCCAATCTACAGTACCTACTTTATCAGTTCCTTTAAAAACCATGTGCTCTAAGTAGTGCGCTAATCCTGTAGACTCTTTAGGATCATAATTTGACCCAGCTCTTACAGCAATATAAGTTTGGATTTTAGGCTCTTCTGTGTTTTTACTTAAATACACTTGTAGACCATTGTCTAAAGTATATAAGCGTAGACCCGTTGGATCGTTAGTTACACTCTCGTAACTAAAACCATTGGCATCTTTTTGTGTTTCTGTCTTAACAGCTAATTGATCCGAATTACTTTTTTTGCAACTGGCAACAAAAGTAATCATAGCTAAAGCCAAGACTAATTTTAAGTGTTTCATGTTTTTTGGTTGGTTATATTAATAAAAAAAAAGTTCGTTAGCTAAATTAAGCCAACGAACTTTAAACGTTTATTTATTTGGAATATTTTAACACATTAGCGTTAAATTGATTATGCCATAACTTCGGCAACCTTTTTTCCAATTTCTGCTGGAGAATCTACAACGTGAATTCCACATTCTCTCATAATTGCTTTTTTAGCTTGAGCTGTATCATCAGATCCACCTACAATTGCTCCTGCATGACCCATTGTACGTCCTGCTGGTGCAGTTTCTCCTGCGATAAAACCAACGATAGGTTTTTTACTACCTGAAGCTTTGTACCAGTTAGCAGCATCTGCTTCTAATTGACCTCCAATTTCACCAATCATTACAACACATTCAGTCTCTGGATCGTTAATTAATAACTCAACAGCTTCTTTAGTAGTTGTTCCGATAATTGGATCTCCACCAATACCAATAGCAGTAGTGATTCCTAATCCTTGTTTTACAACTTGATCAGCAGCCTCATAAGTTAAAGTACCAGATTTAGACACGATACCTACTTTTCCTTTTTTGAAAACAAAACCTGGCATAATACCAACTTTAGCTTCTCCTGGAGTAATAACTCCTGGACAGTTAGGGCCAATTAATCTACAGTCTCTATCTTTGATATATGCTGCAGCTTTAATCATATCTGCTACAGGAATACCTTCTGTAATACAAATGATTACTTTTATTCCTGCATTAGCAGCTTCCATAATTGCGTCTGCTGCAAAAGCTGGTGGTACAAAAATAATAGTTGTGTCTGCTCCTGCTTTATCTACAGCTTCTTGAACTGTGTTAAAAACTGGTCTGTCTAAATGTGTTTGACCACCTTTACCTGGTGTTACACCACCTACTACATTTGTTCCGTATTCAATCATTTGTCCGGCGTGAAAAGTACCTTCACTACCTGTAAATCCTTGAACTATTATTTTTGAATCTTTGTTTACTAAAACGCTCATGTTTTGTATTGATTAAGAAGTTTTGTATTGAATTGTTATTTGCAATGCAAAAGTAAGATTTTGATTGCTATTACTAAAAGTATTTTAAATTTTTATTTTTAAGAATATGAAGATAAGCTAGATGGATTTTCGTCAAACAATTGACTTATTTCATGTCCTTTGTATAAAAGTCCGTCCTTGACTTCCCAAATAGAAATAAAATGCGCTATTGGCTCTACTTTATCCGGTCTTTCAATAGTTGCCGCATACGCCGTATATCTTGCAGTTATTGTATCATTTTCTTTTAACAAATGACTTAATTTATAAGTAAACGTTACAAAAGACTGTCTTACTTCTGCTAATTTTTTACTTATGCCATCATAATCTAAAGCTGTGTAACCATTGCTACTATTCCAATGTAACTGACAATCTTTGTCAAACATTTTAATAGCATCTTCTGCTTTTGCTAAATCTAAATTATAAAAGGCTTTTACAACTGCTCTGGCTGACATCTACTTATTTTTTAATTGTTTAATTATTTCAGGAATTCGCTTAATATAAGCTAGCTCTTTTAATTTTACTCTTGACTCTTCTATTGGTGTTCCAAAATACGACTTTCCTCCTGCAATTGATTTTGTAACACCTGTTTGTCCTAAAACATTTGCTTTTTTACCAATAGTAATACCGCTAGTTGTACCTACTTGTCCCCAAAGTGTTACTTCGTCTTCAATAATACAACATCCCGCAATACCCGTTTGAGAAGCTATTAAACATTTTTTACCAATCACGGTATCATGTCCAACTTGTATTTGATTGTCCAATTTAGAACCTTCACCAATAATAGTATCTCCTGTTACACCTTTATCTATAGTACAAAGTGCTCCAATATCTACATTATCTTTTATAACGACTCTACCTCCAGATTTTAACTGATCAAATCCTTCTGGTCTGTTTTTATAATAAAAAGCGCTAGCACCTAAAATGGTTCCTGCATGGATGGTAACGTTATTACCAATAACAGCATCATCATAAATACTAACGTTAGAATGGATCACACAATTATCTCCTATCACAACATTGTTTCCAATAAAGCAATTAGGCTGTATTACTGTGTTTTTTCCAATTTTGGCTGAAGCCGAAATAGCAGAGTTTGAACTAGTAAAAGGCTTAAAATGTGACGTTAATTTATTAAAATCTCTAAACGGATCATCACTAATCAACAATGCTTTACCCTCAGGACAATCTACCTCTTTATTAATTAAAACAATGGTAGCTGCACTAAGTAATGCCTTATCGTAATATTTAGGATGATCTACAAAGACAATATCTCCGGGTTGTACAACATGAATCTCATTCATGCCTAACACCTCAAAATTTGCATCTCCAATAAATTTACAATCTATTAGATTAGCAATAGTCTCTAAAGTATATGGTTTAGGGAATCTCATTGTGCTACTTGACTATTCTTTAACACGTTCTTTATACGTCCCTTTATCTGTTTCTACTTTAATCTTGTCTCCTTCATTAATAAATAAAGGCACGTTTACAGTAGCTCCAGTTTCAACAGTTGCAGGCTTAGTTGCGTTAGTTGCAGTATTTCCTTTAACTCCAGGCTCCGTAGCTGTTACTTCCAATATAACCGTTGCAGGCATATCTACAGAAAGTGGCATGTTGTCTTCTGAGTTAATTTGAATAGTAACTACCTCACCTTCTTTCATTAAACCTGGCGTATCTAAAGCAGATTCTAATAATCTAATTTGAGAGTAATCTGCTTCATTCATAAAATGATAAAATTCACCATCATTATATAAATATTGAAACTTGTGTGTCTCTACTCTAACATCTTCCAATTTATGACCTGCAGAAAATGTATTATCCAACACTTTTCCGTTAGTAACACTTTTCATTTTTGTTCTAACAAACGCTGGTCCTTTTCCTGGTTTTACATGTAAAAACTCGATTATTTTATATATGTCATTATTATATTTAATACAAAGTCCGTTTCTAATATCTGAAGTAGTTGCCATTTTTATTTTTTAATTTTTAATTTCTTAATTTGATTTAAAATACCCTTTCATGATTCCACGATGAGAATTCTTTATAAACTGAAGAATTTCGTCTCGTTCTGTAGTCGCTTCCATTTCTGCTTCAATGATTCCTGCAGCTTGGGTATTATTATAATTTTTTTGATATAAAATTCTGAATATATCCTGAATTTCTCTTATTTTCTCTGTAGTATAGCCTCTTCTACGTAAACCAACAGAATTAATACCAACGTAAGATAATGGCTCACGCCCCGCTTTTACAAACGGTGGTACATCCTTACGTACTAAAGACCCTCCTGTTACAAATGCGTGACTACCTACTGAACAAAACTGATGTACAGCCGTCATCCCAGCCAATACAACATAGTCCCCTATATTAATATGTCCTGCTAATGTAGAATTATTAGAAAAAATACAGTTATTACCAACAATACAATCATGTGCAATGTGGCAATAGGCCATAATCAGACAATTGTCACCAATTACGGTTTTCATTCTATCTGTAGTTCCTCTATTTATAGTAACACATTCTCTAATAGTAACATTATCTCCTATTATAGTTAATGTGTCTTCGTCGTTATATTTTAAATCTTGTGGTACAGCCGAAATTACAGAACCTGGAAAAATATTACAATTTTTCCCTATTCTCGCGCCCTCCATTATAGTTACATTACTACCTATCCAAGTACCTTCTCCTATTGTTACATTATTGTATATAGTCGTAAATGGTTCAATAACAACATTTTTGGCAATTTTTGCTCCTGGATGTACGTATGCTAAGGGTTGGTTCATCTTTATTGTTTTGTTCTAATAAATTTGTAAAAACATTTTAGTAATTAAATTACAATAACGTTTTTGTATTATTTTACTTTTGAAATTTGTGCCATCAATTCTGCTTCAGCACATAATTTACCGTTAGCATAGGCGTAACCTTGCATATGACAGATACCACGTCTAATTGGTGTTATTAACGAACACTTAAAAATTAACGTATCTCCTGGTACTACTTTTTGTTTAAATTTAACTTTATCCATTTTCATGAAAAAGGTTAAATAATTCTCCGGATCCGGTACAGTACTTAATACTAGTATACCTCCTGTTTGCGCCATAGCTTCAATAATTAAAACCCCTGGCATTACTGGAGCTCCTGGAAAATGACCTTTGAAGAACTCTTCGTTCATGGTCACATTTTTAAGTCCTATAACATGGCTATCTGATAATTCAAAAACCTTATCTAGTAATAAAAATGGTTGTCTATGTGGTAACATATCCATGATTTGCATCACATCCATAACTGGTGTTTGACTCAAATCTATTTTTGGTACGTTATTACGTCTTTCGTTTTTAATTAATTTAGACATCTTTTTTGCAAACTGAGTGTTTACAAAATGTCCTGGTTTATTAGCTATTATTTTACCTCTAATACGTGTTCCGATTAAAGCTAAATCTCCAATAACATCTAATAACTTATGTCTTGCTGCTTCATTTGGGTAATGCAATGTTAAATTGTCTAATATCCCGTTTGGTTTAACCGCAATAGAGTCTTTATTAAATGCTTTTTTTAGTTTTTCCATTGTAGATTCTGATAACTCTTTATCTACATAAACAATAGCATTATTTAAGTCTCCTCCTTTTATTAATCCGTGTTCTAAAAGCGCTTCTAATTCATGTAAAAAACTAAAAGTCCTTGAGTCTGAAATATCTTTTTTAAAGTCTGCTAACTTTGTTAAAGTTGCATTTTGAGTCCCTAATACTTTAGTTCCAAAATCTACCATAGTTGTTACTTGATAGTTTTTAGCTGGCATTACTAAAATCTCGCTTCCAGTTTCTTCGTCCATATAAGATATAACGTCAGAAACCTCATACTCTTCGCGAAAAGCATCTTGCTCCTCTATCCCTGCAGCTTCAATTGCTTCGACAAAAAACTTAGAAGACCCATCCATAATTGGTGGTTCAGAATTATCCATTTCTAAAATGGCATTATCAATATCCAAACCTACTAAAGCTGCTAAAACATGCTCGCAAGTCTGAATAGTAACTCCGTTTTTTTCTAAACAAGTACCACGCTGCGTGTTTGTAACATAGTTGGCATCTGCCTCAATCACGGGGCTTCCTTCTAAATCAATTCTTTTAAAAGCAAATCCAGCATTTACTGGAGCAGGTTTAAAAGTTAATGTTACCTCTTTTCCTGTATGTAAGCCTACACCTTTAAGGGATATTTCCTTTTGGATGGTTTTTTGCTTTATGTCAGTACTAATTATTCCCATTGCCTTTTTTTTCTAATTCGTTTATAGTTTTTACCAGTTTTGGAAGATTTTTAAAGTAAACATACGATTTATTCCAATCTCCATAACCAAATGCTGGAGATCCTTGTAAAATTTCGTTATCCTTTATGTTTTTTCCAATACCGGATTGGGCTTGTATCTTTACGTTATTACCAATAGTTAAATGCCCAGCAAAACCTACTTGACCTCCTATTTGGCAATTTTCGCCAATTTTGGTAGAACCCGCAATACCCGTTTGGGCTGCAATTACAGTGTTTTTACCAATCTCAACATTATGTGCAATCTGTATTTGATTGTCTAACTTAACACCTCGCCTGATTATAGTCGACCCTAAGGTTGCTCTATCAATTGTAGTTGCTGCTCCAACATCCACAAAATCTTCTAAAATAACATTACCAATTTGTGGTACTTTTGTGTATTCTCCTGCCTCATTAGGTGCAAAACCAAAGCCATCAGCTCCAATTATTACTCCAGAATTAATAACACAGTTTTTTCCAATAACACATTCAGAATATATTTTAGCTCCAGAAAACAACACTGTATTATCATCAATACTAACATTATCTCCTACATAGCAATTAGGAAAAATCTTTACATTGTCTCCAATGGTAACATTCTCTCCTATTACAGAAAACGCACCAATATAAATATCCTTACCAATTTTAGAGGTTTCAGAGATTGATGTTGGTTGTTCTATTCCAAACTTATTAAGTTTAACTTGATTATAATATTCTAATAATTTTGAAAACGATTTATAAGCATCTTCTACTTTTATTAATGTACACGCTATATCATGCTCCGGTACAAAGTCATTACCAACAATAGCAATGGTTGCTTTTGTTGTGTATATATAAGGAGTGTATTTAGGGTTTGCCAAAAAGGTCAAAGCGCCTTCCACTCCTTCTTCAATTTTGGATAGTTTAGAGACCTCTGCTTGAGGATTCCCCTCTACAGTACCATCTAAAATACCAGCTATTTGTTCTGCAGTAAATTTCATTGTCAACAAAAATAGAAAAAATGTGCTAAAGTTGGGCTTTTGGATAACATATATAATATTTAGTCACAGGTTTTGAGAGCGCTTTAAGACTTATTTGGTCTGAAGCCTTAACTATATCCTCTACTTTACCACTTTTGTGCAAAATATTTATGTTTTGTTTTTTTTGTGAATACGCCTGATTACTAATCTGACCTGTAAACACAAAATAACTCGCTTCATGCTCCGATATATCACATCTACCTAATAAGGATGTCATATGATCTGCTAAAACTTGTTTTTTGATTGGTTTCTTTTTGATTTTAATTTTTAACAAATGTCTGTTAATAATCATGTCGCAAAGGTTTTTCAAAACAAAATCATCATGGTATTGCCAATTTTTCATTGAAGCAACAATATCGTAATCATCTAACTTTGCAAATGTCTCCAAACATGTCGAGTCAAATTCCTTTAAAGTAATTTCATTCTCTAAAAAGAATTTTAATGGTTTACTAGCTTCTAGACTTACACCATTTTTAACTAACTCTTTAGCGCGTTTTAAAACTCTTATTAATAACTGTTCTGCTACCAAACTTGTTTTATGTAAATATACTTGCCAATACATTAAACGCCGTGCTACTAAAAACTTTTCGACACTATAAATACCTTTATCCTCTACAACCAGCTCATCTTTTTTAACGTTAAGCATGGTGATTAAACGCTCACTATTAATATTACCTTCTGACACACCTGTGTAAAAACTATCACGTTTTAAATAATCTGCGCGGTCCATATCTATTTGACTAGAAATTAGCTGCAACATAAACTTACGGTGATACTCACCTTTAAAAATCTGAATAGCAAGTGTTAAATCGTCGTTAAATTCTTTATTCAATTCTTGCATGAATAAGGACGAAATCTCTTCATGAGATATCCCACTTACAATACTATGTTCCATAGCATGACTAAAAGGACCATGACCAATATCATGTAATAAAATAGCTACATATAACGCTTTTTCTTCGTCTTCAGAAATGGCAACACCCTTAAAACGTAGCACTTGAACTGCTTTTTGCATTAAATGCATGCAGCCAATAGCATGATGAAATCTAGTGTGATGTGCTCCTGGATATACTAAGTAAGACAAACCCATTTGCGAGATACGTCGCAAACGCTGAAAGTATTTATGTTCTATCAAATCAAAAATTATCGAATTTGGAATAGTAATAAATCCGTAAATTGGGTCGTTTAGTATTTTAAGTTTGTTACTTGCTTTCAAGCTTAAGCCTTTATTTAATTAATATACACAAATATACATGAACAATATAAATATTCTTTGGGTTGATGACGAAATAGATTTATTAAAGCCTCACATCTTGTTTTTAGAGAAAAAAAACTACAATGTAACCACTTGTAATTCTGGAACAGAAGCTTTAGAAATCTTAGACGAACAGAAGTTTGATATTGTTTTTTTAGATGAAAACATGCCTGGTTTAACAGGTTTAGAGACTTTAAACGAAATTAAAGAAAAGCAAGACACCCTTCCCGTAGTAATGATTACTAAAAGTGAAGAAGAATATATCATGGAAGAAGCTATTGGTAATAAAATTGCCGATTACTTAATAAAACCTGTTAATCCCAATCAAATATTACTAAGCTTAAAGAAAAACTTAGACCACTCTAGATTGGTGTCGGAAAAAACAACTTCTAACTACCAGCAAGAATTTAGAAAGATAGCTATGGATATGGCTATGGTTAATAGTTATGAAGAATGGGTGGATTTATACAAAAAGCTTATCTATTGGGAAATTCAGTTAGAAGATATCGAAGATCCGAGTATGTTTGAGATTTTAGAATCTCAAAAAAACGAGGCCAACACACAATTTGGTAAATTTATAGATAAAAATTACCCATCTTGGTTTGAGCCAAATACGGATGCACCTATATTATCACATACGTTGTTTAGAGAACGTATTGCGCCTGAACTTAGCAAAGAACAACCAACACTGTTGGTTGTAGTAGATAATTTACGTTATGACCAATGGAAAGCGTTTGAACCTTTTGTTAATAATCATTACAAAAAACAAAAAGAAGAAGCATTTTATAGCATCTTACCTACAGCAACGCAATATGCCAGAAATGCTATATTCTCAGGGTTAATGCCTAGTGACATGGAAAAACTACACCCTGAGTATTGGAAAAATGATACAGATGAAGGTGGTAAAAATTTACATGAAGACGATTTTCTAAAAGCACAAATGAAACGCTTAGGTCTAAGCAACCTAAAACACGAATATTACAAAATCACGAATTTAGCTTCAGGAAAAAAATTAGCAAGCAATTTTAGAGGACTAAAAGATAACGACTTAACTGTTGTTGTTTATAATTTTGTAGACATGCTATCACACTCTAAAACGGAAATGGATGTAGTAAAAGAACTAGCCTCTAATGACAAAGCTTACCGTAGTTTAACGCAGAGTTGGTTTAAAAACTCACCGCTACTAGAAATGATACAGCAAGCACAACAAATGGGCTTTAAGCTAATTATTACTACAGATCACGGAACCATAAATGTAAAAAACCCATCTAAAGTTATTGGAGATAGAGATACTAGTTTAAACTTACGTTATAAAACAGGACGTAGTTTAAGCTACGAAAACAAAGATGTCCTTGCTGCTAAAGATCCAAAAACAATACACTTACCTTCTATTAATATGAATAGCTCATTTATATTCGCTAAAAGCGATTTATTCTTTGCTTACCCAAATAACTACAACCATTATGTTAGTTATTATCGTAATACATACCAACATGGAGGTGTCTCTTTAGAAGAAATGATTATTCCGTTTGTAGTTTTAAGTCCTAAATAATTTATTTTTGCTTAAAAAAACAGATACAGTGGTAATACATTATACATTAAATGACGTGGAAGCAGTCGCTAAAACACTTCTTGAGACTGTAGATTCTAAAATTATATTATTTGAAGGCGAAATGGGTGTTGGTAAAACAACGCTCATTAAGACTTTAATTAAACTTTTAGGGAGTAATGATGTTGTAAGCAGTCCGACCTTCTCCATAGTTAACGAATACTTAGCAAAAAACCAATCTATCTATCACTTTGATTTGTATCGTATAGAAGATGAAGACGAGCTATATGACTTTGGTATAGATACTTACATTTATAATCACAATTTTGTTTTTGTAGAATGGCCAGAACTATTGAAACCATTGATACAAGACAAATATTCTGTTGTAAAAATAACTTTGTCAGAAAACACATCAAGAACTATATCGATTGAAAATATCAAGTAAAATTTCGCTTTTTTCTTTCAATAAAAAGTGTATTTTTGACCAAGTGCGGTTTTAACCACATCAAAAAAATAAAAAAAAACGTTTTTTAACATAAATTTAACATTTAGTCGGTTTTTGTAAGGATAATTTATATAGTTTAGACGTATAATTAATTAAATCCCTAACAAATGAAAACTAAAAAGTATGTAATAGCTATGGCTATTTTCGGAGGTGTATTATTTACAGCTCAAGCAACAAATCTTATTGATTTAAATGGACAACAAACTACACAAGTACAAAAATCAAAAATTAAAAAACCAAGCAACGAATAACCAATCTTATGTATTCGGAATAGGTGTTGCAATATTCATTGCTGTAACACCTTACTTATACTCGTTGTATGAAAGTGTGCCCGAAACAAAAGTTTGGCACACTTTTTTATTTATTTACAATAGCGCACATTATGAAGATGCAAATCTAGCTATGTGGGTGTTAACAGGGAAGTTATTACCTCTCATTTTAATTTTGTTATGGTTTTTTACATGCAGGCACTGGTGGTATCACGCCTTATTAGTTCCAATAGTTATGTACTCTTACCAAATTATTGTCTTTTTTAATGATGAATACACGTATATAGATGAGTTTCAATTGTTTTATCTAGTTCCATTTATGGCTGTAATAATACCTTCCATATACCTAGTTAGAGCTAGAATATTTAATAGACTAAATACGGTAGACAAAACCATACAAGATTTAGAAGACGAATTAACCTTTAGACCTAAAACATTTTGGGGAAAAGTCAAGCAATACTTCTAAACTAACGTACTTCCAGTAACTAGTTTTCAAACAAAAAGACTATCATTACTTTAGACTAAAATAAGACTACATTTTTAATGCTTTTAATTATAATAATTTTGTAATTTGTTTCAGTTTTAAAAATCACTCTAATTATGTCTAAACCGCTCTCTCCTTTTTCCAAAGAACAATTACTTCCTCAAGAGGAAACTTTAGAAATCTACAAACATAAAAGCGAGCTTTTTATTGGAATACCTAAGGAAACAGCTTTTCAAGAAAAGCGTGTTTGCCTAACTCCCGATGCTGTTTCTGCAATTGTAAGTAATGGACATCGCGTTCTAATAGAATCAGAAGCAGGAGAAGGTGCTAATTTTAGTGACAAAGATTATAGCGAAGCTGGAGCGGAAGTCACAAAAGATACCGCAAAAGTATATTCTTGTCCAATGATTTTAAAGGTAGAACCTCCTACTCTAGACGAATTAGAATTAATAAACCCGCAGACTACATTAATATCTGCGCTTCAAATAAAAACACAAACCAAAAAATATTTTGAAAAACTTGCTGCTAAACGCATTACCGCTTTGGCTTTTGAGTTTATTCGTGACGAAGATGGGGCTTTTCCTGCTGTTAGAGCATTAAGTGAAATTGCGGGTACTGCTTCCGTTTTGATTGCATCAGAATTATTAAGCAACTCTAGCAACGGTAACGGTTTAATGTTTGGTAATATTAGCGGTGTACCACCTGTAGAAGTTGTTATTTTAGGCGCTGGTACAGTGGGCGAATTTGCAGCAAGAAGCGCTATTGGTCTTGGAGCAAACGTAAAAGTGTTTGATAACTCTATTACTAAACTACGCTGCTTACAAGCTAATTTAGGTCGTACAATATACACATCAACTATTCAACCAAAATACTTAAGCAAAGCCTTAAAACGTTGTGACGTTGTTATTGGTGCGGTAAGAGGAAAAGACAGGTCTCCAATTTTAGTATCCGAAACCATGGTTGAAAACATGAAAAAAGGCTCTGTAATTATTGATGTTAGTATTGATATGGGAGGTTGTTTTGAAACTAGCGAAATCACAACACATGATAACCCTACTTATCGTAAAAACGGCGTTATTCATTATTGCGTACCAAATATTCCAGCACGTTATTCTAGAACAGCTTCGGCCTCTATAAGCAACATATTTACGCCTTATCTGCTTAAAATTGCGGATGATGGTGGATTAGAACACGCTATTCGTTTTGATAAAGGACTTAAAAATGGGCTGTATTTTTATCATGGTATTTTAACTAGTCGTGCAGTTGGAGAATGGTTTGACCTAAAACATAGTGATATTAACCTATTAATATTCTAAATTTGCAATTCAAAACTTTAGAATGAAAATATTACACAGATTTGGTTATTACTTTGGTGGATTTGCAATTGGACTTGTAATTTTAGCTTTTTTCTTAAACGGAAGAGGTGTGTCTTGCGAGTATAGTTATGGCCCAGAAGCTAGAGTCCTTAAAAACATTAGAACAAAAACACTACATTTTTCTTCAGAAAGCGAAGCATTAATAGCATCAAAAACTATCGATACAGCTTCAATAAGCTATATTCTTAAAGAAGGAGATATTGATTTCTCTAAAAGTGAAGCTAGAAAAAAACCTTGTGGCGTCTATTATATATACGGCGAAACTAAAGACAATAAAAATTTAGAGTTTTATATAGAGAACTGCGACAGTATTGCAACTTTAAAAAACATAACGTTTTTAGACTAAAGACTATTCTATTTTAAATACAAAAAAGAGCGATTTGTTATAACAAATCGCTCTTTTTTTATTTTACCACATAACAACTAACGTGTTATTTTTGTTTTCTTCTCTTACGCTCTGCTTTTAATAATGTTAATTCGCGACCTGTTTGCCCTGCAACCGAAGTGTTTTCTTCTGCACGTCTAATTAAATAAGGCATCACATCTTTAACAGGTCCAAATGGCAAATACTTTGCAACATTATAACCTTGAGCTGCTAAATTAAAACTAATATGATCACTCATACCATATAATTGACCAAACCAAACGCGGTTATCTTTTTTATCAACACCTAATTTTTCCATCAATTGTAATGCTAAATAAGAACTCTCTTCATTATGCGTTCCAATAAAGATGGAAATAGTCTCTAAATTATCTAATATATACAACAGACAATCATTAAAGTTTTTATCTGTAGTGATTTTGTCTTTACAAATTGGAGATGCATACCCTTTATCTTTAGCGCGTTCACGCTCTTTTTCCATGTATGCGCCACGAACTATCTTATAACCTAAAGTATAGCCTCCAGATTTAGCACGCGCATGAGAAGCCTTTAAAAACGCTAGGCGATCATGTCTATAAGTTTGTAACGTATTATACACAATGGGCTTATCCGTGTTATAAATTTTCATCATATCCTCCGCCAATTGATCTGCAGCATCTTGCATCCAACTCTCTTCTCCATCAATCAAAACTTCAACATCACGGGCTTTAGCCAATTTACAAATAGAATGATATCTATCTACAATTCTATTCCACTCCTGCTCTTCTTCCTGAGTAAATACTTTGCCTTCTCCTTTTTTCTGAAACAAGAAAATACGCCCTAAACCTGTTGGTTTAAACACAACAATAGGCATAGCTTCTTTCTCATCACTAAACTCAACCAACTTCATTATTTTTTCTTTAGCAGAATCAAACTGGTTTTCAATAGCTTTTCCTTCTACCGAGTAATCTAAAACAGAACACACACCAGCAGTATACATCTTATCAATAACAGACAAACAGTCGTCCTCATTAACACCACCACAAAAATGATCAAACACGGTAGCACGTATTAAACCTTCTACCGGTAGATGTGCTTTTAAAGCAAAATTAGTAGCTGCCGTACCTATCCTAACCAACGGTTGGTTAGATATCATTTTAAATAAAAAATAAGCGCGTTCTAATTCAGAATCGCTTTTAAGCTTAAATGCAACTTCTGTGTTTTCAAAAAAAGTAACCTTTGCCATATTATAATTTCGTTTTAGTCAAAACAAATATACCATCTATTACCATTATTTTTTAAAAAAACTATTAATTTTACGTTCTAACGTTTTAAAGTATTTATGACTCCTATTCAAACTCAAGATTACAGCATACAATTCAATGATGATTGTTACACAGCGCTTAATAAATACATTAACCAGCATTCGTTTTCAAACATCTTTATTTTAGTGGATAGCAACACTTCAGAGCACTGCTTACCAATCTTTTTAAGACAATTAGAAACTGATTTAACTATTGAAATAATAGAAATTGAAGCAGGAGAACAAAATAAAACTATAGAAACTTGTTCCGGCGTATGGCAAACTTTATCTGAGTTAAGAGCAGACAGAAAAACACTAATGCTAAATTTAGGCGGTGGAGTTGTGACTGATCTAGGTGGTTTTGTTGCATGCACCTACCAAAGAGGAATTAAATTTATAAATATCCCGACGACACTTTTATCTATGGTAGATGCTTCTATTGGTGGTAAAAATGGTGTGGATTTAGGAAACATAAAAAACCAGGTAGGAATTATAAAAACACCTAACATGGTTTTAATTGATACTAACTATTTAGAAACGTTATCTAGTCGAGAAATGCGTTCTGGCTTGGCCGAAATGCTAAAGCACGGATTAATACGTGACGAATTGTATTACAACAAGTTATCCGCTTTATCTAATCTAACACTTGAAGACTTAGATCAGCTTATATACGACTCTGTCTTAATTAAAAAAGATATTGTAGAACAAGATCCAACGGAGCAAAATTTAAGAAAATCGCTTAATTTTGGTCATACTTTAGGACATGCAATTGAGTCTTATTATCTAAATCATGAGACCAAATCTTTACTACATGGAGAGGCTATTGCAATAGGAATGATTTTAGAAACCTACTTATCTAGTCAATTACTAAATTTTCCAACTGAGAAAACAAAATCAATCAAAGAGAATACGCTAAAAGTGTATGGAAAAATAGACATTCCGGAAAAAGACTACGCACCTATTATTGAATTGATGAAGTTTGATAAAAAGAACGAAAAAGGCACCATTAACTTTGTATTACTAAACACTATTGGTAATCCTGAAATTAATTGCGTCATCCCTAACGACTTATTAATCAAATCTTTAAATTTTTATAACGAATAATTTCATTGTATTAAAAAATTGCTTAATTTTAAGTAATTGCAGCAATGCAAGACTATCCTAACCAGTTAATTTAAAACATATTGGTATGCGAAAAGTTATTGTAGATTATAAAAAGTTAACACCAGAAGTACTAACACTGTTAACTCAAAAGTTTCCCGATGGTTATGGAGACAAGGATATTATTACCTTTGACAACCACCACAACCAAACCATTGAAGCTATTGAGGTTACAAGCCAAGACACCATCTTTTTAGTAAAGGTTAGCAGCAAGCTACATTACACCATGACCAATGTTGATACTATTGATGATGCTACAGTAAACAGTGACGGTCATATAGTAATTGATTTTAAAGACAACCCAGAAAACAGGCCAAAAGATAGCAACTACATTATTTCTAACGAAGAAGAATAACTACTTCAAGTAACGCTCCTTAATCACATTTACGTGATGCTTCTCATGTCCGATAACTAAAAACCCTAAAGCCCTAACAGAAACTGCTCCACTACCAGCTACACCTTTACTCTTAAGCGCGTTATCAGAAAAGCTTTTAAACAAAGCTACTGTTGCTTTCCTAACTAAAGTGTACTCCTCTAACAAATCTGCAATAGAACGCTCTGAAGCACCAGAAGCTAATACGTACTCATTCTCATCAAATCCTGAAAGTGCGGTTTTATCCTGCCTAGCAAAGCACAAAGCTCTGTAACAAAATATGCGCTCAGTATCTATCAAATGACTAATAATCTCTTTTATGGTCCACTTACCCTCATCATATCTATACTCTAATTTTGCAGGAGCAATTGTAAGATAGAAGTCATATATCGTTTTAAAGCTAGACTCTAAGCCCGATAATAACGTTACACCCTCTGCTTGATCGATATAACCTTTAAAATAAGGTAAATACTCGTCTTGTTGTAAATCTGAAATAGTCATTAAAATATTTTTTAATAAAATTAAACAAAAAACGCCTCATAAAAATGAAGCGCTTTATAATTGTGTACTGCAAAAATCTATAAATCGTTAAAAATGCTATGCATTAAACGTTTTTTATCATTTATACTCTCCTCTAAAGATATCATAGTTTCTGTTCTATAAACACTTTCAATGTCATCTAACATAAAAATAACATCCTTTGCATGCTCTGTATTTCGAGCTCTAATTTTACAGAAAATATTGAATTTACCTGTAGTAACATGTGCAACCGTAACATAAGGAATCTCAGCAATACGCTCTAACACGAATGATGTTTTTGAAGTGTTTTGAAGAAAAACACCAACGTAAGCTATAAATGAATACCCTAATTTTTTGTAATCTAATGTTAAAGAAGACCCTTTAATAATCCCTGCATCTTCCATTTTCTTCACCCTAACATGAACAGTACCAGCAGAAATTAATAATTTTTTTGCTATATCTGTAAAAGGAACTCTTGTGTTTTCGATTAACATATCAAGAATCTGGTGATCAATTTCGTCTAGTTTAAACTTTGCCATTTTGTAATTTTATTAAATAAAACACAAAAATAAAACATTTTTCATAAATTATCTACATCAAAATTGAAGAAAATTAAAGATTTAATGATAATTTCACATTATCTATATTTACGAAATCGTTTTCGTAACCTTCAAACACTACCTGATTACTTGCAGTAAAAATCCTACTATTATTCGCATTCAGCACTTTATGTCCGTAAAAATCGGATAAATCACCAATAAAAACAATTTGCGGCACAAACATTAGTTCCTTAACCACCAATCTTTCTTGATAATTAACACCTACATCTTTAATACCATCATCAAATTGAGCATTTTTAATAATTATATCATAAAATAACTTCCCGTTTTCTGGAATAGAAAAATAATCTACATAATCATCACCACTAACAACCGTGTTTGCAATACAATCTAAACCCACCAATAAAGACTTATAAATAAAACGCCTCACCTCTTCTCTATTGTAATCATCCTTATAATGTCCAGCCTCAAAAAGCACCGTAGGCGTTTCTAAAAACTGAAAAGCATCACCAACACAGTTAATATTAAAACCGTCATCATAACGCCCTATTTGATCAGGTAAGTCCGATTGCAACGTTGTATTTATAGCATTAATAATAGACATCGCCTTTTTTCTAGCTGCAGTTAAGCTTCTATCACTATCTGCTGAGGGGGATAAAAACGACAAGGTTGCCACATTATTAGTTTCGCCAGCACTAAATAATGTACGTTGCCCATGCAAATTAAAGCAGAAATCAGGTTTAAAAGCATTATAACAATCTAAAAGCACACGACTTTCTGGCTGTGTCAACTCTTGAGCATCTCTATTTAAATCCACTTGATTAGCATTTAATCTAGTATAGACTTCTGATCCGTCTGGATTAAGCATTGGTATCAATTTAATGGTACAAGTTTCTAAAATAGAACTTAAATCATCTTCAATAAAGCTGTTTAACATATCAAAAGCAGCCTTCGTTGTCGTGGATTCGTTGCCATGCATTTGCGACCAAAGCAATACTTTTTTTGGTCCTGTACCAAATGTAATAGTATAGATATCTTTTCCTAGAACTGACTGTCCAATGATTTCTGATTTAAACCTAGAGGGCAATTTAGTTATTAAGGGAGTAAGATTATCTAGGGTAATATATCGCCCATAAAGTGATGACTCTTTATAGGTCTTAAATAAGTTGTTTAATAATGTATGATTCATGCGTGCTTGTTTCGTTTACAAATGTAACCAAATACTTATTTACAAATGTAAACACTATAATTTACATTTGTAATTTACGGTTGTAAACAAAAGTGATTAGAAAGCGTGCAAATTTAACTTACTAAAGTTCTGAATATTACTAAATAACCATTTACAAGTACAACTAATTTGTTTTCAGCTACTTATATTAATCTATTTAAAGTTATTATTTAATGTATTAACACTTACTTACCTCTAAAAAATCATAATACTTAGTTAAGTTTTACATTTGTAACACTGTTTGTATCATGTAAATGTTTACATTTGTACCACCATGTTAAACAACGCAGATTTTTCAAAAAGACTACAAAAAGTCATCGAATACTATAGTGAAAGCGCCTCTTCTTTTGCCGAAAAAATAGGCGTTCAACGCTCTAGCATATCGCACATTTTATCAGGTAGAAACAAGCCAAGTTTGGAGTTTGTTTTAAAAGTACTCTCCTCTTTTCCGGAAGTAGAATTATATTGGTTGATGAATGGAAAGGGTGAATTTCCAAAAATTGAATCTCAAAATAGACAAGAACCAATTGCACCAGTTTCAAAAAAAGATGACCAAAATTTATTCACGGATTCAAAAAATGAAAATCCAGTAGAACCAAAAAATTCTGATTTATTAAAAAATTTAAATCATAAATCTTCCAATGGAAAAATTATTGAACGCATCGTAATTTTTTATTCGGATGGAAGTTTTTCAAATTTTGAAAATTAGTAATTCTACCTCCACTATTTTATTTTTCAAATTGAAAATATTTTTTTCAAGAAATTTTCTATTTGGTGAAAATTTAAAAAATTGACATAATTTGGAAATTCAACAAAAAACTATAAAATTTTAGAATTATTGATTTTACTCCCTTTTTTCTTTAATTTTCAAATTTCACGAATTTGTAGTTAGGTACATAAAATTTTCAAATACGTGATTTATAGAAAGGTTGGATTTTTGATATTATAATCAAACATTTCATTAATTTTGTTTAAACTCTTTTTAGATGAAATTAAAATTTTTATACCTAATAGTATTGACCTCTTTTTTGAGCTGCTATAATGTGGAACGTAATTGTACCGATTTTAAAACTGGTCAATTTTATAGCGAAGTCAAAGTTGCTGACAAAATATATAAATCTACATTTACTAGAACTGAAAATTTACAAATAGAATCCTACGATGGTAAAATTGATAGCTCAAGCGTAAGATGGGTAAACAACTGTGAAGTTATTTACAAAACCATTAATCCCAAAAACATGGCCGAACGTAAAGATGTTCATTTAAAAATACTAACCACGACAGATTCGTCTTATACTTTTGAATATTCTTATGTTGGCGAGACTAACAAGCAAAAAGGTATTGCCTATATTAAAAAATAAATTATGTTAGAATTTTTCACTTCCAGCGATGCTATTTTTGCATTAATTACTTTAACATTTTTAGAGATAATTCTAGGAATAGATAATATTGTATTTATATCTATTGCAGCCAATAAACTACCCGAAGAGCAGCGCGCTAAAGTCACCAACATTGGATTGCTTTTAGCTATGGTGCAACGTATTATATTGCTATTTTTTGTGTCGTTTTTAGTTGGTCTTTCTGAACCGTTTTATAAACTAGATTTAAATTGGATGCATTTGGAAATTAGCTGGCAAGCACTAATTCTGTTTTTTGGAGGTTTATTTCTAATATATAAATCTACATCAGAAATAAGAGAGAAAGTAGAAACACCAAAACATGATGAAGACGAAGTTAAAGGAAAAGTGATTAAATCCTTTCAACAAGCTATTATTCAGATATTGATTTTAGATTTTATATTCTCCATAGATTCTATATTAACAGCAGTAGGAATGACCAATGGATTATCAGATAATCACAACTACAATCTGATTTTGATGATTATCGCTGTTGTTATCTCGATAGGTATTATGATTGCATTTGCTAACAAAATAAGACTGTTTATAGACAAAAATCCTAGTGTACAAATCTTAGGTTTATCTTTCTTGATCTTAATAGGGTTTATGCTTATTACTGAAGCTGGTCACCTATCGCATACCACCTTTTTCGGGAATACAGTAGGTGCAATCCCTAAAGGGTATTTGTATTTTGCAATTGCTTTTTCTTTATTTATTGAATTTCTGAATCAAAAAATTAGCAAGAAGAATTAATAAAAACCCCCTACGAAACATTAGTAAAAAAAAAAAGCCCAACTAAATAGTTGGGCTTTTTTTTATAGTTAAAAGAATAATAGATTTATCAAAATAACGTCACCTGACCTTTATCATCCAACCCATAACCTGTGTCCGTATCATCATCATCCTTTTTCTCTGATTTCGGCTTTTCTTCCTTAACATCAGGTTTAGGTGTTTGTTTTACTATAGGTTCTGCAGTTTTTTGTTCTGGAGATTTTGACTCTGCTTTAGGAGTTTCTTTTTCTACCTTTACAACTTCCTCCTCAACAACTTCCACTTCTTGCGCAAGCACTTCTTCTGGAGCTTCATATGGAATAGATTCTAATAAATTAATAGCATTCACCTTATCCTTAGTTAACTGATTTCCTAAAGCTGTAATTCCCTTTATAGATATAAACTCTTCTAAATTGACTGTTTCGTTTTCTTTCCTATCCTTACCTCTTTCTTTAGCAAAAACTATTTCTGCTACTGGTTTCCAATCAGTAGATACAATTTCTAGCTGTGATTTCTCGTGTTCTGTGATAAATACTTCTTCTTTATTTTCATTTTCAATTACAAAACGTTTGACATAATAACGTTCTTTTTCGCCATCAAAATAAATTGCAGAAATTGGCTTTTTCGGCACCCATTTTTCCATCACAATCATATCGTCATCAAAATGCAATGTCACTTCTGGTGTAACTGTTTTTACAATACCTTTTTGGTTTATAATTAACAACTTGTCCTCACCTCTAAATTCACCTACCAATTCTCCTCTAGAATCTACATTTAGTCTTTGAACAGTATCATCAAACCATATTTTACGCGGTTTTAATGTGGAAATTCCTTTTTCTTTAAGCTCAACCGTTTTTATAGCGTGCTTAGTCACAACATTTCCTTTAGACGCACGCCCTTTAATTAAAATGTCTGCAAAATCTAAATCCCACTTTAACTTTTTAACACTTCCAACTTGTCTTAAACTAATAGCAACAACTTCTGCTTCTCCATTTGGGTTTGCTGAGAAATACCACGTTTTAGATCCTTTATTACCATTAGTTAAATCGTACTCTTTATCTCTAGTAATAGATGTTACTGCAAAGCGCTTGACATACGACGCACCTTTAGTACCGTCGCGATAAATCATATTATAAATAGTACGTTTATCCTTTTTCTTAAAAACAGCAACATGAATAATATTTTTACCTATAAATGTTTTACTATCTACTTTAGTCACCATCATTTTACCTTCCGCAGTAAACGCAATAATATCATCAATATCACTACAATCACCAACATATTCGTCACGTTTTAACGATGTCCCGATAAACCCTTCTTCACGGTTTACATAAAGTTTAGTATTTCTAATAACAACCTTAGTAGCATCTACATCTTCAAACGCACGTAATTCTGTTTTACGCTCGCGTCCTTCTCCGTATTCTTTTTTAAGCCTAACAAAATAAGCTATAGCATATTCAATTAAATTAGCTAAATGATGTTTTACTTCTGCGATACTAGCATCAAGTGCATCAATTTTTTGCTGTGCTTTATCTATATCAAATTTAGAAATACGCTTAATTCTAATTTCTGTTAAACGTGTAATATCTTCTTCTGTAACTGCACGTTTTAAATGCTTAATATGTGGCTGAAGTCCTTTATCTATAGCTTTAATTACACCTTCCCAAGTTTCCTCTTCTTCTATATCGCGATAGATACGATTTTCAATAAAAATACGTTCTAAACTAGCAAAGTGCCATTGCTCTTCAAATTCACTTAGCTTTATTTCAAGTTCTTGCTTTAATAAATCGACCGTATTATCTGTACTACGACGTAACATTTCGGTTACTCCGACAAATAATGGTTTATTATCCTCAATAACACAGCCTAATGGCGAAATTGACGATTCGCACGCAGTAAAAGCATACAAGGCATCAATAGTTTTATCTGGAGACAAACCTGCAGGTAAATGAATCAAAATTTCTACTGTAGCAGCAGTATTATCTTCAATTTTCTTTATTTTAATTTTCCCTTTGTCATTTGCCTTTAAAATAGAATCTATTAATGACGATGTTGTTGTTCCAAAAGGTAACTCATTAACTACTAACGTATTTTTATCAAATTGACTAATTTTTGCACGACAACGGACTTTTCCACCACGTAAACCATCATTATAATCACTACAATCTGCAATACCACCTGTCGGAAAATCTGGAAATATAGTAAACCGTTTTCCTTGTAAATGTTTTACAGAAGCGTCAATAAGCTCGATAAAATTATGAGGCAATATTTTTGTAGATAATCCTACCGCAATCCCCTCTCCTCCTTGCGCTAGCAATAAAGGAAACATAACGGGTAAATTTGTAGGCTCTTTACGACGACCATCATAAGAAGATTGCCATTGTGTTATTTTGGGATTAAAAACAACATCCAAACCAAATTTAGAAATCCTAGCTTCAATATACCTTGAGGCTGCTGCACGATCACCGGTAAGAATGTTACCCCAGTTACCTTGCGTATCTATTAATAAATCTTTTTGTCCAATTTGTACCATAGCATCTGCAATACTTGCATCTCCGTGCGGGTGATACTGCATAGTATGTCCAACAATATTGGCTACCTTATTATATCTACCATCATCCAAATCCTTCATGGAATGCATGATACGTCGTTGCACAGGTTTAAAACCATCTTCAATAGCTGGTACTGCACGTTCTAATATTACATATGAGGCGTAATCTAAAAACCACTCTTTATACATACCAGTGATTCTGGTAATTGTTTCTTGAGGTTCTTGAGGTTCTTGATGCTCTAAATTGTCTTGGTTATTGTTAACTAAGTCGTCGTTGGTTAGGTCGTCGTTTTCTTCTATCATCTATTTATCCTCTTCGATTAAATCAAGTTCAACTTTTAGGTTATCAATAATAAACTCTTGTCGTGTTGGTGTGTTTTTACCCATATAAAAGGACAATAATTCTTCAATGGACATATTATCATCCAGCATAATTGGATCTAATCTTATGTCTTCTCCAATAAAATGAACAAATTCATCTGGACTAATCTCCCCTAAACCCTTAAATCTAGTGATCTCTGGTTTTGGCTTCAGTTTTTCAATTGCATTTCGTCTTTCTTCATCACTATAACAATAAATAGTCTCCTTTTTATTTCGAACCCTAAACAATGGTGTTTGTAATATATATAAATGTCCTTCTTTTATAACTTCTGGAAAAAATTGTAAAAAGAAAGTAATTAACAACAATCTAATGTGCATTCCATCAACATCGGCATCCGTTGCTATTACAACATTGTTATATCTTAAATCTTCTAAGGACTCCTCTATATTTAAGGCTGCTTGAAGAAGATTAAACTCTTCGTTTTCGTAGACAATTTTTTTAGTTAATCCGTAACAATTTAGGGGTTTTCCTTTTAAACTAAAAACAGCTTGTGTGTTAACATCACGAGATTTAGTAATGCTACCAGATGCAGAGTCTCCCTCTGTTATAAACAATGTGCTTTCTAGGTTACGTTCGTTTTTAGTATCTCCAAAATGCACACGACAATCACGTAATTTTTTATTGTGTAAACTCGCTTTTTTAGCGCGGTCTTTTGCTAGTTTTCTAATTCCTGACAACTCTTTACGCTCACGTTCTGCTTGTAAAATTTTACGTTGAATTTTATCAGCAGTTTCCGGATTTTTATGTAAATAATTATCTAAGTATGTTTTTAAAAAGTCAGTAATATAAGTACGTACCGTTGGAAGCTCTCCCCCCATATCTGTAGACCCTAACTTTGTTTTAGTCTGACTTTCAAAAACGGGTTCCATAACCTTAATAGCTACAGCACTAACAACAGATTTACGTATGTCTGAAGCATCATATTGTTTTCCAAAAAAGTCACGAATAGTTTTTACTATTCCTTCTCTAAAGGCATTTAAGTGTGTTCCTCCTTGCGTGGTGTTTTGTCCGTTTACAAAACTATTATACTCCTCACTATACTGCGTTTTACTATGTGTAAGCGCCACTTCAATATCATCTCCACGAAGATGAATGATTGGATATAGCAAATCCGTTTCGGCTATTTTTTCAGCTAATAAATCTTTTAAACCATTTTCACTGTAGTACTTTTCCCCGTTAAAAACAATGGTTAAACCTGGGTTTAAGTACACATAGTTTTTAAGCATTTTTACAATGTACTCTGCTCTATATTTGTAGTTTTTAAATATAATTTCATCCGGAACAAAAGAGACTTTAGTCCCTTTGCGACGCGTTGTTTCTTCTAAAAACTCTTCGTCCATTAAATTACCCTGAGCAAAATCTGCAGAAGCACTTTTTCCGTCTCTAGAAGATTCTACTCTAAAATAAGAAGATAATGCATTTACTGCTTTTGTACCAACACCGTTTAATCCTACCGATTTTTTAAAGGCTTTAGAATCGTATTTACCACCGGTGTTCATTTTAGACACAACATCTACCACTTTTCCTAATGGAATACCACGACCGTAATCACGCACTATAACTTTACTACCTTGTATAGAAATCTCAATAGTTTTACCGGCACCCATTACAAACTCATCAATCGAGTTATCTAACACCTCTTTAAGCAGAATATATATACCATCATCTGGAGACGATCCGTCACCAAGCTTACCAATATACATCCCTGGACGCATACGGATATGTTCTTTCCAGTCTAGTGATCGTATATTGTCTTCGGTATATTTAGTTTGTTCTGACATAAAATTTAGGTGCAATTTGAGATACGTTGCTAATATAATATAACCCTTTAAAAAATGAAACCTTGAGGCGATAAAGTAATTAACAATAAATAGATATTATTGTTCAGAACGTTGATTTTTAACAATTTTCGGCTTTATCTTTTAAATATTGGTTTCTAGTTTTTAAAAGTGTTGTCATGTATTTTTTTAAAAACAGATTATTTGCCAATCGGCCCAACACACCAAAAGGTGATTTAAACCAAAATTTATCCGTCATAATTGTTTTACCGCCTTCAAAAACAAAAATATGCTCGTGCTTAAAACTTTTAAAGGCTCCGGAGACCATTTCATCTACAAAATAGTGAGGCGAATCAAACGCTGTTACCTTAGACGTTAACTTCTGTTTTACGCCAAAATGAAACGCTTCCCAAGTCACCCATTCATTTAAACCAATTAAACCAGAAGTCTTTCCTGCTATAGCTTTTTCGTTAGAATGCGCCATAGAATCCTTATGAAAATCTATATTTCTGGACAAATCAAAACAAGTTTGAATATCTGAATGTATTATTGTTTTTATTTCGATTAAAGGCATAACACAAAGGTAGTGAAATAAAAAAAACGAGATGAAAATTCATCTCGTTTTAGTGATTTATATCTGATTAGAATCAAATTGATAAATTTAACTCCAATAGTGATATTCTTTATACATTAAATAAGAAATGCATTACATCCCCATCTTTAACGACATATGCCTTTCCTTCTACTCTCATTTTTCCAGCTTCTTTTACTTTAGATTCACTTCCGTATTCAACATAATCCTCATAACCAATAACTTCAGCACGAATAAACCCTTTTTCAAAATCAGTATGAATAACACCCGCAGCTTGTGGCGCTGTAGAACCCACATTTATAGTCCAAGCTCTTACCTCTTTTACACCTGCAGTAAAATACGTTTGTTGATTTAATAATTTGTAAGCCGAACGGATTAATTTAGCAGATCCTGGCTCTTCCAAACCTATATCTGATAAAAACATTTGACGTTCTTCATAATCATCCAACTCATTAATATCTGCTTCAGTACCAACAGCTAAAACAATTACTTCAGCGTTTTCGTCCTTAACAGCATCTTTTACAAGATCCACGTAAGCATTTCCAGAGACAGCACTTTCTTCATCTACATTACATACATATAATACAGGTTTTCCTGTAATTAATTGCGCTGGATTAACAAACTCCTCTAAATCTTCATCAGAAAACTCTAATGCTCTTACAGATATACCTGCTTCTAAACCTGCTTTTAATTTTAATAAAACAGCTTCCTCTTTTTGAGCCTCTTTATTTCCTGTTTTTGCAGCACGTTTAACTTTATCTAATTTTTTATCTACAGTCTCTAGATCTTTAAGTTGTAGCTCCATGTCGATAGTTTCCTTATCTCTAATAGGATTTACATTACCATCAACATGTATAATATTATCATTATCAAAACAACGTAATACATGTAAAATAGCATCAGTTTCTCTAATGTTTCCTAAAAATTGATTCCCTAAACCTTCTCCCTTACTTGCACCTTTAACTAAACCTGCAATATCAACAATCTCTACAGTTGCTGGTAAAACACGTTCTGGGTTTACTAAGCTTTCTAATTTTTCTAATCTTGGATCCGGCACATTTACCACACCTATATTAGGCTCAATAGTACAAAACGGAAAGTTGGCACTTTGCGCTTTTGCGTTAGATAAACAATTAAATAACGTTGACTTCCCAACGTTTGGCAATCCTACTATACCTGCTTTCATGTACAAAAAATTTATGATAATTTAAGGCTGCAAATATAGTACTATCTGAACAACAATTAACGACTTGATAAATTTTTAATTTTTTTAGAATTACACTGAAAAAAAATCATTTTTATGATGTTAATTTTATGTTCTAACCAATTAAATAGCTAAATTTTTAAGCATACGTAATTGTATTGTGAAAATTTTAACATAATTTAGCAATCAATTAATTAAAACCTATCAAAAATGAAAAAACTTAAATTATTGTTTCTGCTACTTCTTTCAGTAGCTTTTGCAAATGCCCAAACCAATGTGTCCGGAACGGTATCCGGAGATGATGGCTTTGGTATCCCAACCGTAAATGTTATCGAAAAAGGTACAAGTAACGGAACAACTACTGACTTTGACGGAAAATACTCGTTAAGTGTTTCTAGTGGAGCAACATTAGTATTTAGCTATGTTGGTTACGACACTAAAGAAGTAGCTGTTAATGGTAAAACAAGTATTAATATTACTATGGCTAGCGGAGAAACGTTAGACGAGGTTGTACTAGTTGGATCTAGAACTGCACCAAGAAGTAATGTTAATAGTGCGTTACCAATTGACGTTGTAGGAATTAAAGAATTAACGTCTACAGGTCAAGCAACTTTTGACAAAGCGCTACAATACAGAATACCATCTTTTAACACGGTACAAACACCTGTTAATGATGCGACTTCTTTATTAGATCCTTATGAAATTAGAAACATGGGACCAAGTAGAACATTAATTTTAATTAATGGTAAACGTAAAAATTTAAGTGCGTTACTATATACACAAACGTCTCCAGGTCGTGGAGAAACAGGTGCAGATATCTCTGCAATACCTACAGATGCAATAAAGCGTGTAGAAATTTTACGTGATGGTGCTTCTGCACAATACGGTTCTGATGCAATTGCTGGTGTAATGAACATTATATTAAAAGACGAAGTAAACAAAGGTTCTGCAACATTAAGAACAGGTATTACTAGCGAAGGTGATGGAGAAATGATTGGAATTGCTGTAAATAATGGTTCTACAATTGGTGACGATAAAGGATTTATCAATTATACAATTGATTTTTCTAAAACTAATTTAGCAAATAGACCAGGTACTGTAGATGCTGAAGGTGAAGCTGGAGATTTTGGTGCAGACCTTGCGGATGTGCAAGAGTTTTTATCTCGTAACCCAGATGCAAATAATGTGAATGGATCTCCTGAAAATGCATCTTCTAAGTTTTTAATTAACTCTGGATTAGATTTATCTGATAACACAGAATTATATTTTAACGCAGCATATGTTTACAAAAAAGTAAATAGTTTTGCTAACTACAGAACACCATATTGGAGAACTGTTGATGACTACCCTTATTTAGCTGATTTTTTCCCAGGAAGCAATCCTAATACAGCTGGTGGATATGATGGTTATGTACCTACTTTTGAAGGTTTATTGAATGATTATCATGGAACTGTAGGTGTAAAAACTAAAATAAACGACTGGAATGTTGATTTAAGTTACACTACAGGTGGAAACACACAAACATATACTGTTAGCCAATCTCATAACAGAAATGAAGTTTATGGCGTTAGTTATAACCCAGTAACTGATGAATTTGAAGCAACGCCTTTATACGGTGCTAATAGTCAACAATCTTTTAACCCAGGAGGAACAAAATTTACACATAACGTAGGTAATATTGATATTTCAAGAGTATTATCTGATAAAGTGAGCGTTGGTTTTGGTGCTGAGTTTAGAAATGAAACGTTTGAAGTAATTGAAGGTGAATTATCTTCTTATGATGGTGGTGGTGCAGATTCTTTTGCAGGAAATAGTCCTGAAAATTCTGGTAAATTTAACCGTTATAATATTGGGGCTTATTTCTCTTTAGATTATGATGTATCTGATGCTTTCTTATTAAGTGGTACTGTTAGAACAGAAAACTATTCTGATTTTGGTAACACATTTGTTTACAAGTTTAGTACACGTTACAAAATAACTGACAACTTAACTGCTAGAGCTTCTATCTCTTCTGGATTTAGAGCACCAACCTTACACCAAATCTATACTCAAAAAGCACAATATAGCTTTATACCTGGACAAGGGATTCAAGTTGGAGGTTTAATAAACAACGTCTCTACACAAGCTAAATTATTAGGTATTCCAGAATTAGATGCAGAAACGTCTAACAACTTTACTATTGGTTTTGGTGGAAAACTAGCTAATAACTTAACATTTACTGTAGACTACTACAATATCTCTGTTGAAGACAGAATTGTTTTAGGATCTGAAATTGGAGCTACAGGAGATGCAACAAACCCTTTAGATATATTATTAAATAATAACAACTTAAGCGATGTTAGTTTCTTTTCTAATGCTATTGACACACGTACTTCAGGTATAGATGTTGTATTAAGTAAGAAAAATATCGAAATTGGTGAAGGTGATTTAGACCTTAATTTATCAGGTAACTATACTATCCAAAACGAAAGAGATGGTGCTGTAAAAGATATTGCTTTGGTTGCTAATGCAGGACAATCTGTAGTTAATGCTACTCAAGAAGCTTTATTCTTTACTTCTAGACCAGAAACTAAGTGGATTTTAGGTGCAAACTACGATATTAACAAGTTTGGTTTCTCTTTAAATAACACTTATTTTGGTAAAACAACTTTTAAGCAACAAGGTTTAAGTAATGATTTACGTACTGAGTTTACTCCAAAAATTGTTACAGATTTAGGTATCAACTTTAATGCTACGGATAAATTAACGTTATCATTAAACGTAAACAACTTATTAAATGTATTACCTGAATGGAGCTTTAAAGCCGAAAATGCTTCTGGTGATGCTATATTAGCAGATGCTGCTGCAACTAAAAACCAATCTAACTTAATTACATTTAACCAACGTTATTCTCAAATGACTTATGATGGATATCATTTTAGTCAATTAGGAACAATGTTTAACTTTTCTGTAAACTACAAGTTCTAATTTAACTTAGTTTAAAAAGTATATTTTAAAATGCTGCTCAAATTGAGCAGCATTTTTTTTTATATTTAAGTATTACAAGTAAACCCTGTAAGCTAACCTATCAATTACAATTATTATGCAAAGTTTATATTCCAATGGTTTCGAAAAAATATATGATAACATGTATCAAAGCTTTATTGATTATAAGCAAGAATATCTGTTTTACAATACCATTTTAAAAGACCATAATAAAGACAGTGTTTTAGAAATAGGATCTGGCACAGGTCATTTGGCAAAATATTTTATTGACAACCAGTGCAACTATCAAGGATTAGATTATAGTCAAGCTATGATTGATTTAGCCATACAAAACAATCCAAAGGGATTATTTACTCAAGGAGACATGAGAAATTTTAAACTAAGTACTCCCGTTAAAAGTGTCATAATTACCGGACGCACCTCAAGCTATCTATTAACTAATCAAGACATTAATAACGCATTACAATCTATTTATACTAATTTAGAACCTAATGGTCTTTTGTGTTTTGATTTTATTGACGCTAATCGTTTTTTTAAACAAATAAAAGGAGGTACAACTCTAATGCACAAGGCTTCGTTTAACAATAACCATTACTCCAGAGATAGCAAACTAAACACTAATACGTCTAACAATTTTATGTTTGATTGGGATTCTAAATATTATAAAATAGAGAATCATAACAAAAAACTAATAGCAAGTGACACATCAGAAGTAAGAGCTTTCACTAAAAACGAATGGGAACTACTACTCTATCTTAACAACTATAAAATTTTAGCGTTTATTGATAAGCCCGCTTACATGTTTGATTGTTACGCTGTGGTTGCTCAAAAACTATAAATAAAAAAAAGCCCAAGTATAAACTTGAGCTTTTTTAGATTTAAATATTTTAATTATCCATCAGGATGCATAAATTTTTGCTTTCCTAATAAGGTGTCTTTAGTTTCTACATGCTCGTCATCCGGTACACAACAATCTACAGGACATACTGCAGCACATTGTGGTTCTTCATGAAAACCAACACATTCTGTACATTTATCTGGTACTATATAATAAATCTCGTCACTAATAGGCTCTTGCGCTTCATCAGCATCAACTTCCTTTCCATCAGTTAAAACCAACTTACCATTTAAACTAGTACCATCTTTGTATCTCCAATCGTCAGCACCTTCATAAATTGCAGTATTTGGGCATTCCGGCTCACATGCTCCACAGTTAATACATTCGTCTGTTATAATAATTGCCATAGCGTTTTTTAATCTTTTTTGTTTACTTAACTTTGCGGTACAAAAATAAAGCCAAAAAAGGTGTTATACAAATAATAATGAGTAACAAAGATCACATTACTGAAGCTTTTATACAATTAGGGCGTTTTATCAGCCAATTTTCTTCTGAAGAAGTAGAAAAAAAGGAAAACATACTTCACAACGATTTATTTTTTGATGGTTTTAAGCATCAAATTAAATTAGCGAAAGAATATAACGGTTGGTTTACAAAAGAAAATATTAGATTTTCATTAGATGGTTGGAGCACGCAACTTTCTGAAGACAATATAAAACAATGGCTAAACAATTATAATACAGACCAAGTAACCCCAAAAACAGTAGCCATAATAATGGCAGGTAACATACCACTTGTTGGGTTTCATGATTTTTTATGTGTTTTAGTTTCAGGTCACCATGTTTTGGTTAAACAATCGTCTAACGATAAGCACCTACTACCCTATTTAGCTAAATATCTAGAGCATGTAGCACCTGAATTAAAAGGAAAAATAAAATTTACAGAAGATAAATTAGAGGCATTTGATGCTGTTATTGCTACCGGTAGTAATAATACGGCGCGTTATTTTGAATTCTACTTTAAAAACAAGCCTTCCATAATTAGAAAAAACAGAAATTCTGCTGCCATATTAACTGGTAACGAAACTAAAGAACAATTAGATTTACTTTCTGAAGATATATTTAGATACTATGGTTTAGGTTGCAGAAACGTATCCAAACTGTTTATACCAAAAGGTTATAATTTTGATGCTTTCTTTGCAGCGATGTACAAATGGCATCCTATTGTTAACGAATCTAAATACGCTAATAATTACGACTATAATAAAGCCGTGTATATAATGAGCGAATTTGATATGTTAGAAAATGGGTTTTTGATGATAAAAGAAGACCAAAGTTATGCGTCACCTATAGCTACAGTGTTTTATGAGTATTATGACACTGAAGACACCTTAAAACAAAAGCTTGATATTGATAAAGATCTAATACAATGTATTGTCGCTGATGGCTTTTATGAAAATGAAATTCCGTTTGGAAAAACACAAAAACCAGAACTTTCAGACTATGCTGATGATGTTGATACTATTGCATTTTTGTTAGAAATCTAGTTAATAAATTATTATATTCTTAACTTATTTTAAATCAATATTTAGCACCTTTGTTAACTGAAAAATAAAGATAATTTCTGTTACAACAGAAACAAAAACTTGTACTCATGCAAAAACACAATTTTAGCGCAGGACCATGCGTTTTACCTAAAGAAGTAATACAAAAAGCATCAGAAGCTTTATTAGATTTTGATAATGGATTATCATTAATCGAGATTTCGCATAGAAGCAAGTCCTTCGTAGATGTAATGGAGCAAGCTAGATCTTTAGCTTTAGAGTTATTAGGACTAGAAGGTAAAGGTTACAAAGCTTTATTTTTACAAGGTGGTGCTAGTATGCAGTTTTTAATGGTTGCTCAAAATTTATTAGAAAAAAAAGCAGCGTATTTAAATACAGGAACATGGGCAGATAAAGCCATTAAAGAAGCTAAAATTTATGCCGATATTATAGAAGTTGCCTCATCAAAAGACGCTAACTACAACTACATTCCTAAAGGTTTTGATATTCCTGAAGATCTTGATTATTTTCACTGTACTTCCAACAATACTATTTTTGGAACACAAATGAAAAGTTTTCCAAAGTCTCCAATCCCATTAGTTTGTGATATGAGTAGTGATATCTTTTCTCGTACTTTAGATTTCTCTCAATTTGATTTAATATATGCAGGTGCTCAAAAAAATATGGGACCAGCAGGTACAACTTTAATTATAGTTAAGGAAGACATTTTAGGTAAAGTATCACGTAAAATTCCTTCAATGTTAGACTATAAAGTACATATTGACAAAAGTAGTATGTTTAATACGCCTCCTGTTTTTGCAGTATATACGTCTATGTTGACTATGCAATGGTTAAAAGACTTAGGTGGTATTAAAGCTATCGAGCAAGAAAACGATAAAAAAGCACGTTTAATGTATTCTGAAATTGATTTAAACCCTTTATTTAAAGGATTTGCAGCAAAAGAAGACCGTTCTGACATGAATGCAACATTTACATTAGTTAACGAGGATTTAAAAGAAACGTTTGATACGATGTGGAAAGAAGCTGGAATTAATGGCTTAAGCGGACACAGAAGCGTTGGTGGTTACAGAGCAAGTATGTACAATGCTTTATCATTAGATAGTGTAAAAGTACTTGTTGAAGTAATGAACGAGTTAGAAAGTAAAGCCTAAACTAGTAATGTAAACAGTTACAATAAATAAGTGTTTACTACATAGGCAAAAAAATAAATAGAATAAATGGTTATCCTAAATAATAAGGAATAACGCAATTACAATTATTATGAAAGTATTAGCAAACGATGGTGTATCTCAAAGTGGAATTGATGCATTAGAAGCAGCAGGTTTTGAAGTTAACACAACAACCGTTGCCCAAGAACAATTGATAAATTATATTAACGATAACGCTATTAGCGTACTATTAGTTAGAAGTGCAACTACAGCAAGAAAAGATTTAATTGATGCTTGTCCAAACCTAAAAATTATAGGTCGTGGTGGTGTTGGTATGGATAATATTGATGTAGAATATGCTAGAGAAAAAGGATTGCATGTTATTAATACACCTGCAGCATCTTCTCAATCTGTAGCAGAGTTAGTGTTTGCTCACTTATATGGTGGCGTAAGATTTTTACACGATGCTAACAGAAACATGCCTTTAGATGGTGATTCTCAGTTTAAAAAATTAAAGAAAAATTACGCAAAAGGTGTTGAGTTAAGAGGAAAAACTTTAGGTGTTATTGGATTTGGTCGTATTGGTCAAGAAGTAGCAAAAATAGGTTTAGGTGTAGGAATGAAAGTAATTGCTGCAGATAAGTTTATTGAAAATGCAGATGTAAAGGTTGATTTTTTTGATGGACAGTCTGTAAATTTTTCTATTAAAACAGAATCTATGGAAGACGTTTTAAAACAATCGGATTTTGTGACATTACATGTACCGGCTCAAAAGGATTATGTGATTGGTAAAGCTGAATTTGATTTAATGAAAGATGGTTCTGCCCTTATTAACGCTGCAAGAGGTGGTGTAGTTAATGAAGTAGAATTGGTTACTGCTTTAGAAAATGGTAAACTAGCCTTTGCTGGTTTAGATACATTTCAAAACGAACCAACGCCAGCTGTACAGTTATTAATGAATGGTAGAATATCATTAACACCGCATATTGGAGCTGCAACAAACGAAGCACAAGATAGAATTGGTACTGAATTAGCAACTCAAATCAAAAACATACTTTTAAACGGATAAATCAGTCGTTTTATCGATTCTTTAGTTCGAATTAAATTATTAAGAAGTCACATTGTTAAGATGTGGCTTTTTTTTGTACTTTGTAAGTATCAATATTATTAACTATTAATTTTTATATACAATGGCAGGAATTTTCGATCTTTTAAACTCAGATTTAGGTAAAACAATAATAAGCGGTGTTGCAGGTTCAACTGGACAAGACCAAGCAAAAACAGGAGGTCTTTTAGCGATGGCTTTACCAGTTTTAATGAAAGCAATGGAACGTAATGCTTCTACACCAGAAGGTGCTGAAGGATTAATGGGAGCTATTAGCGGTAAGCACAACGGAAGTATACTAGATAACCTTGGTGGTTTATTTGGTGGTGGTGTTAACGAAGAAGTAACTAATGATGGAGATAAAATATTAGGTCATGTTTTAGGAAACAAAAGAGCTGGTGTAGAGCAAGTATTAGGTCAAAAGGCTGGTATGGACTCAAGCGCTGTAGACAGTATCTTAAAAGTAGCTGCACCAATATTAATGGGTGTTTTAGGTAAACAAGCGTCACAAAACAATGTAAGTTCTTCTAGCGGAATCGGTGATTTACTAGGTGGTTTACTTGGTGGTGCTAGTAGTCAAGGTGCTGTAACTGAAGAGCAAAGCTTTCTTGAAAAAATGTTAGACAGCGACGGTGATGGTAGCATTATTGATGATGTTGCAGGAATGGTTTTAGGAGGATCTAATAAAGGAGGACTAGGTGGTTTACTAGGTGGTCTTTTCGGAAAATAAGATATACCCCTATTTATAATATTAAGAAGCCAAACAATTGTTTGGCTTCTTTTTTGTTTTATAATGCCTGATAAATGTTGTATTTTTAATAAAATCTAATAGTATGAAAAATTTAATATTAATTGCTGCTATCCTATTTATAGCTTTTAGCTGTGGTACAAATAAAAAAACTGCTACAATAACAAAAGACGCAGCACAGGTTGGAGATACTATTACCTTAAGTAGTGACGATTCTGACTACGAAATCTTGATTATAGAACCTGGATTTAATGCTTGGTTAGCAAGTAGAGCAAGACCTAAAGGGTTTCACTCTCAGTCCTTTTTAGAAAATAAAAATATTTTTTACGTGACACAATGGAATACGCGTGTAATGCAACCACAACGCTATAATGCTACTTTATACGAGATGCAAATAGATTATAGATCTAACATAGACTATGGTTATGACGTTAATTACCAATTATATAACTACTTTGTGTACTTTCAAAATAGATATAAACAAAATCTTTTAGGCGGTCGTATACCTACTAATTAAAGCCCTTTTAATACCTTTGCGACGACAAAAATTAAAATGGAAAAATTTAAAACACGTTGGGACATCCAACAAAATTGGCAACTCCTCTTCCCTTTACTTGGTATTGTAGGGTTAGGTTACTCTAGCTTTAAACTGGCTAAATTGCTGTTTGACAACAATCTAATCTTAACAATTGTTTTAGCAATTGTAATTACATATGCGTTGTTAAAGTTCTTTTTATTTCTATTTAAAAAACTAGAAAACAAATGGAAAGTTGATTATAGATGGGAAATGATTCGTATTTTTCTTGTCTTTGCAGTAACCGGAAGTTCTTCAGTATTTATTGGAAGACCAATAATTTCTTGGCTTGGAATTACTAAAGAAAACTTAAATGTTTTTGTCTATTGGGCATTATACATTATCATTGGCATAATATTTTACCAAATAATGCTAGTTTGTTTTGGTTGGCTATCTGGTCAACACAAATTCTTTTGGGAATTTGAAAAGAAAATGATTAGGCGTTTTGGTTTAGGTAAATTTGTAGATTAATTGAAACAACAACAGCACATCGCATTTAAAATTGCGGCAATAGTCCTTCTATTAGCTGTGTTAATGCCATCTGCGGTAAAGTTTACGCATATTTTTGAAAATCACAAGCATGAGGTTTGTACAGATTATTCAACAAAACATATGCATGAAATTAATTTAGAATGCGAGTTTTTCAAGTTTAAAGTAAACCCTATTTTTTCTATTAATTTTGAAACAGTTACATTTTTAAAACCATATAAAAAGCAAACTTTAATCGCTTCTCAATATCAGTTTGTTAGTGATTACCAAAAACTTGGTTTTGCACTTCGTGGTCCCCCACAATTAGTATAAATACATGTTAGTTTTCTTCGGAAAACATCTTTTATCATTCAACATTTATACTAAAAATTCATAAAATGAAAACTTTATATTTTATGCTATTGGCTGTAGTTTCTACTGTCTCAATAGCACAACAAAGCCTGTCTGGGCAGGTCTCAATTATAAATACGTCAGAAACCGTTTCTGATGCTACCATTTACTTTCCTCAGTTAGAAAAAGGAACAACTACAGATAGTAATGGTCAATTCATAATAAATAATTTACCATCGGGAACACAAAAAATAGTGGTTTCCGTTATTGGATTTGAAACCATATCTCAAAATATTACCCTTCCTACTACCCAACTTTTAACATTTGAAATCATCCCTTCTGTTATCGAAATGGACGAGGTCATATTATCCACTCCGTTTCATAAACTTCAAAGAGATAACGTTATGAAAGTGGAACAGGAAAAAATATCAGATTTACAAGCAAAAGGAGCTGTTACCCTGTCTGAAGGTATTACAAATATTGCAGGTGTAGAAAGTGTTACTACTGGTTTAAGCATTGGAAAACCAGTGATTAGAGGACTAAGTAGTAATCGTGTTTTAGTGTATGCACAAGGCGTACGACTAGAAAATCAACAATTTGGAGCTGAGCATGGCTTGGGAGTTAATGATGCTGGTATAGAAAGTGTCGAGGTTATAAAAGGACCAGCGTCCCTCCTATATGGTAGTGATGCACTTGGAGGTGTGTTATATCTAAATCCAGAACGTTATGCCGCATCAAACAGCAGTAAAACAGATGTTAATACACGCTATTTTTCAAATACAGAAGGTTACAGTACTAATGTGGGCTTTAAAAAATCTGCAGATCAGTTTAAGTTTTTAATACGTGCTAGTCAAGCGGAACATAGTGATTACGAAACTAAAAATTATAGTGTAACAAATACACGGTTTAGAGAGCAAGATTTAAAAGCAGGTTTAGGTTACCAAAGCACTAATTTTAAAACTGATTTTAGATACAACGTTAACTTATCTAAATTAGGTATCCCGGAAGAAATTGGAGCACAATCAAACTCCAGGACACCGTTAGAGCCATACCAATCCTTAACAAATCACATTTTAAGTTCTAAAAGTACTTGGTTTTTTAACAATTCTAGTTTAGATGTTAATCTTGGATTTATTTATAACGATAGAAAAGAATTTGAAGACCATCATCACGACCATGACGCAGACCACGATGATGAAGAGCACGACGAAGACGCGCACGAGGATGAAGACCATGAAGAAGAAGCACATGAAGATGAAGACCATGACGACGAGCTAGAAGTAGAAGCACCTGCGTTGCACATGAAACTTAAGACGTTTAATTATGATGTAAAATATAATTTACCAACGTTAGGTAAATTTGAAACTATTGTAGGCTTGCAAGGGATGAATCAAGTAAATACCAATTATGGAGAAGAATTATTAATACCAGATGCAACCACTAATGATGTTGGTGTACTAGCAACGTCTCACATACATTTTGAAACCTTTGACGTCCAATTAGGAGCAAGATTTGACAACCGTAATATTAACATTAATAACAGTATAAAAAAGCAATATAATAGTATTAATGGCGCTGCCGGAATCAAAGCTAGCTTGTTAAAAAACACAGTAGTAAGATTAAATTTAGCTAGTGGATTTAGAGCTCCTAATTTAGCTGAATTAGCCTCAAACGGAACCCACGAAGGAACAAACCGTTATGAAATTGGAAATATTGCACTTAAAAATGAGCAAAACTTCCAAAGCGATTTAGCTTTAGAATATAACAACAAACACTTTGAAGTATTCGCTAACGGTTTTTACAATCATATTAATAATTATATTTTCTTAGCGCCTAATGGCGAAACTATTGATGATACACCCGTGTATAACTACTTGCAAAGTGATGCCCGTTTGTATGGTGGCGAATTTGGATTGCATTTACATCCACACCCTTTAGATTGGTTACATGTTGAGTCTAGTTTTGAAACCGTTATTGGACAGCAAGAAAACAAAGACTATTTGCCATTAATCCCTGCAAATAGCTTAACTAATACCTTACGTGTAGAGTTTGAGAACACAACCTTTACAAAAAGTTATGCGTTTGTAAAATTAAAAAGCACTTTTATACAAAGTAACATTAGTGCTTTTGAAACCACCACACCAAGTTATACACTACTAAGTGCAGGTTTTGGTACAACCGTTAGCTTATTTGATAACCCTTTACAAATTAGTTTATCTGGTACTAACTTAACAGACAAAGTCTACATTAATCACCTATCAAGATTAAAATCTGAAGGTATTGCAAATATGGGACGTAATATCAGCATTGGTTTGGGGTATACTCTGTAACAATTATTACAAAAAGTGTGGATATCCCAGGAATTTTGTGGGATATTCACTACTTTAGTTGTTATATAACGAGTTAGCAAACATTTGAAAAAATCGCAATCAATGAAATTATTTAGTCTTTTAATACTTATTTTAATATTTGGATGTAATACTTCTGAAAAAAAAAAAGACAGAATAACTGACAATAAGAATATGGAGTCAATAGATAATTTTAATGACTCAATAATTGAAAAAAAAGAAGGAACTACAAAATTATTAATGGTTAATAGCGCAAGCCTTAAACCTTCAAAAGAAGTGCTGATAAACGGAAGAGATTTTTCCATTGTCGAAAACGAGAAAAAAGAAATAATATATTGGAGTACAAATGACAAAGAATTCTCTACACCTGAAGGTTATTCAGTTGGAATGAATTGGACTGAAATACCAGAGGAACTGAAAAATAAAACTGGAAAAATGAATGGTTGGGGATATTTTATTAGACTCAACTCTGGCTGGCAACTTGGCTTTTGTGAAGGGAGTACTTGTACTGATACTTATCCAAATAATCTTTCAGTTGTAAAATGGATATTTAAAAGAAAAGAATAAAAACGATTTGCTAACACCGTGTATAATTAATTGCTTTGGTCGTTGCCTATTTGGAAAATTCCTTCGGAATTTTCTCTGGTTCGTATTTGTTTACTAATTTAGTTGCTTAACCACGCAACTAACCATACACAACAACGTTGCCTACAATTTATGAAAACCGTCAATTACATTATAATTCTGTTTTTTTTAACAAGCTGTTCGGTAGACAAAACTGAAATAGTTCCAGCAAAATATAATGGTAAATACGGAGCAATAAATTCTAAAGGAAAGTGGCTTATTGAACCAACTTTCGATTCTATAAATAGTTTTTACAATGGTTTTGCAGACACATATAAAAACGGAAAACAAGGATTAATAGATATCGAAGGAAAATTAGTGATTGATTATGACTATGATTTCATTGGGCATGTTGAAAACGAGAGAGTTTTAGTTCAAACAGAAAACCACTACAATTTTGCGGATTTAAAAGGTAAATTAATATCTAAAACTTCCTTCTCAGATGCAGAAGAATTTTCTGAAGAGTTGGCTTCTGTTCAGTTTATCAAAAACGGAAAATGGGGATATATAGATGTTAATGGAAATTTAGAAATAGACACATTATTTTCTCTTGCTTACGAATTTAAAAATGGCCTTGCGGAAGTCGAAATAGAAACTACTGACACGACAACTGTTAATCCAAAATATATCATGTTAGAGCCAAAATTCTATGATTGTAGAATAGATAAGTCTGGAAAAATAATTGACACAATTGAATATAAAAAGAACGAAAGAAAATTTCCATTAATTGGTTCTGCAAACACAAACACTTTAGGAAAACTAAATAGATTTGGAGATACCATAATGCAAAAGAAATACAGAGCTTTTGGTTATCCACAAGGAAAATATATGTGGTATTTAACTAACGAGAAATATGGATTAGCAGATACAACTGGAACTATTCTAATAAAACCAATTTATGAGAACCTTTCTTATTTTAGTCATAATGGATTGGCAATAGCAAAACAAAATGGAAAATATGGCTATATTAATAATAAAGGGGACATAATTATTGATTTCAAATTTGACGATGCACGAAGTTTTAAATATGATTTAGCACCTGTGAAAATCAATGGTAAATGGGGGTTTATCGACCAACATGGTACTTTTAAAATCGAACCAAAATTTGAAAATATAATTGGTCATTTCCGAAAATTAAATGGAAAAACCGAACGAATTTATGAATACAGCGAGGAATAAAAACTGCACATAACACCATGTTTAATTGATTTCTAGTTCTAGACTATTCGAGCATTCTTGCGGATTTCTATTTGGTTTTTATTCCCTAAATTAGACGTTTAAACACTCATTTAATCAAATACAATCACATTATACACCAATATGATAGATTTATCTCAAACTGAGAAACAAATTAGACATGTCACAAATTTTAAAGACCTAATTTCAATGCCTTTTCAGGGAGAAATTAACGCAAGTTGTTGGACTCGTAATCTAGTAGGTGATTTTTCTGAAATTATTAAGCAAATAGAACAAAACGAAACTATAGTAGAACTTAATAAAGAAGAGCTACTAGATCTAAAATTGAGTGCACAGGGACAACTTGCCCGTAATATTATTTTAAATGATTTAGAGACGCTAAAAGCACAAGGCGCCTCTCCAATACTTAATGTGATCAAGAGTTATCAACGAGACGATGCCTATCCCCTTTTTCCAACGGATGTGTACTCTTTTCATGTAGACCGTTCTCCTATACCAACCAATACTTTTTTATGCACTTATCACGGAGAACCTAGTGAGATATTACCCAATGCACAAGCCAATCAGAAAATATTGGTACCAGAAATACGTCAGGAATTAAAAAAACTATATGATGGTGCTGATGATGGTTTTGAATCGTTTTTAAGCGAGTATTTCTTTGATTTACACTATCAGCCCAAACCTAATGCAAATATTGTAAACCTAGGTGTTGGTCATTTATGGAAGCTAGCAGTTGATCATCCAGGAAGTCAAGTCCTACCTTGTATACATCGCGCACCTAAGGAAAAAGAGGGCAACAGGCGGTTATTGTTAATCTGCTAATAGAAAATTACAATAAGAGTAATACGGTTTTAAGAAATCTGTAATTCAAAAAAAAGAAGCTGTATCTATCCGTGCGAAATTAAATATTACTAGTTTACGCCTAGTAATAAAAATCTAGGTAGATTTTCCATTCGATTTTTATTTACTAAGTTAGGCAACTAAACAGACTACTAATTTCAAAACTGCCTTTTAAATTTAATCACTCAGATGAAAATACCAAAAATAAAAGGAATTATAGACCGACGAATTTTAATCAATTATCAAATTGACAAAGCGGTCTTAGAAAATTATCTACCTAAACCTTTTAAACCTAAATTAGTAAATGGAAAAGGTGTTGCAGGAATCTGTTTGATAAGATTAAAGGACATCAGACCAAAAGGTTTGCCTAAACAAATCGGAATTTCATCTGAAAATGGCGCACATCGTATTGCTGTTGTATGGACTGAAAATGGTAAGCAAAAAGAAGGTGTTTATATACCAAGAAGAGATACGTCTTCCAAGTTAAATGCATTAGCTGGCGGAACTATATTTCCTGGCATTCATCATTTAGCAAATTTCACAATAAATGAAAAAGACGGACAGTACAAAGTCGCTTTTATAAGTCATGACGGTACTGCACTATCCATAACAGCAAAAGAAACAAATACTTGGAATACCGAAAGTGTATTTGAAAATTTAGACTGTGCTTCTAAATTCTTTGAAAATGGTGCAGTGGGCTATTCTCCCGACAAAAATAATTTTGATGGCCTTGAATTAAAAGTCTATAATTGGAAAGTATCTCTTTTAGAAGTTGAGCACGTAAGATCAAGTTTTTTTGAAAATGAAAGTATTTTCCCAAAAGGTTCTGTCAAATTTGATAATGCTTTATTAATGAAGGATATTGAACACGAATGGATTGGGTTGTCAAAAATCAAAAACTGATTCAATCTAAAAACAATTACTTTTCTAATATCGCCTTTATTATTCGGCGTAAGCCCTCCTCCAATATTACTCTAGGACACGCTAGGTTTAATCTAATATAACCATCAGCATTAGCAACAAACATATTGCCTCCTTCCAATAAAACACCCGCATTTTTAGCAAAGAATAAAGTAAGATTTTCATTATCATTAAAATAATGACTAACATCTACCCAAGCCAAATACGTTGCATCTGGAATTTTGAATATCGCCTCAGGTAAATAGGTATCTAATTGTGTTTTTAAGTACTTAAAGTTATCATCTAAATAATCTGTCAACTCAACCAACCAAGCATGTCCTTCTGAATAAGCAGCCTCAGCTGCTACGATGCTTAATGGATTTTCTACAGGTAAATAATTTTCGTTGTACTTAAGGCGTAATGCTTCGTTAGGGATGATAATGTTAGCAAACATATTCCCGGCAAGGTTAAATGTTTTACTTGGTGCCATACAAGTGATAATCTTATCCGAATTAGGAAAAAGACTAGCCAATGGTGTGAAGATTTTATCTTTACGGAGCACATCACAATGGATTTCGTCAGATATAATAGTCAAGCCATTTTCTAAACAAACGTCGCCAAACGCTACTAACTCTTCTTTAGACCATAATCTTCCCGAAGGATTATGTGGACTACAAAATATTGCTAAAACACATTTAGGGTCTGAAGCTTTAATTTTTATATCATCGATATCCATTCTAAATTCACCTTTTTCTTCTAGCAAATCAGAACAGACCAACGCTACCTCATTATAATCCGTTCCATGCTTAAAAAAGGCATAAGAAGGCGTAATAATCAATACTTTTTGATCTGATATACAAATATGACCAATCAAATCATATAAAGCCGGGACAACACCCTTGGCGTGTACTAAATGATTTGTGTCAATCGCCCAATTATAACGCTTAATACACCATTGCTTAAAACTTAAAGCATAAGAAGGATCAGCAACCATAGAGTATCCCAATAAAGGATGCTCTAAACGCGCTTTCATAGCATTAATAATTTCTGGAGCAATAGCAAACTCCATATCTGCAACCCACATTTTGATAAAATCTGCCTCTCGATATTTACCACTAAGGTCTTCCTCTGGATCAAAAAGATACCCTCTATAACCTTCAAGAGACATGGCATTTGTTCCTTTGCGTTCTAATACTTGATTAAATTGATATTTGGTAGATGACATTTGTTTCAAAATTTAAGCTAAGTAAAAGTACAACCTTAGAATTAAACAAGATTTTCTCTATGTAGATGAGGACTATGTATCTATCATATCTAATTAAGTGATAGTATTAGAAAATTTACTAAAGTCTATACTGACTTTTTATTTGTGTTTTATTTACTAAATTAGTTCCTTGAAATATGTTGCTAATTTTTAGATAAATATGTTACCCAAAATTCCTCAAAATACTATAAAACTAACTAAAGATAATTTGAAGGGTTATTTACTAAAGCAAATGTGTAACTTGGAAGGACGCAAGGCTAAACATGTATAAACAACTAAAATACTTAAAGTAAAACTTACGTAAACTAATGTATTCTAATAAAAAATTGATTAATTAACTTAGTAAGAAATGGACATTACAAGACATTGCATATTGTGTGAAAACCAAGTCAAAGATCTTGACACTGGCTTAACTTGTAAATTAACAAAAAAGGCTCCTGATTTTTATAAAAAATGTCCAAACATTAAGCTTGACAAAATGTTTGAGTATGAACTACATCAAGCTAATCTAAATTTACATTTAATACTAAAAAAGAAAAATATAAATTACACCAAAATTATTATTTTAGCAATCTTTGGAATTATTATAATTTTAGGAAACGAACAAATAACTAATACCTTACGACCTTTAAATTATTACTGGGTCTATCGAGTCTCATTAATTGGGATAGGAATCTTAATAATAATTAATGCTAATTTTAAAATGCAAAGTTTATTAAGTCAATTAAAATCCGTAAGATTTAAGAAAAGCAAAATTGATAACGTACTAGATAAATATCGAATTATATATTATACAACTTTTGACTATAAAAAAAAGATTCATGGTTATCAAGAAATTGAATTAACAATTAAATATAAAAATTGGAAAAAAAACAACACTACATCACTATTTATAATGTCTGACTAAGTTTTAAGGACCCAAAAACTCTAATATTTTTTTATTCTATTTTATTGCTAGATAATACATTTTAAAGATGTTACTAAATAATAAACAAACCTATAAGTTACAATTGCAATGAACATTAAGATAATAATTACAAGCATCGTTGCTTTTATTTGTTTAGAATCATATTCTCAAAATATCTATTCGGCATTACATCACGATAGACCTATTGATTTAAGAGAGGACTCAAATGTTTCTCAAATCATTTCTACAAATACCTTTTATAACCCAAATGGTATTGAAATACATAAAGAGGTTTCTATAATAAACGAAAAGCGAAGACTTTTATCAGAATTGAGATATGACGACACTGGAAAATTGGAAGCAAGACTCACTTTTAAATATAATTCAACAAAATTAAAAAGTCTTTCTAGAAAATTTGAACGATGGAACACATTTAGTGGTTATTCGTCCAAAATAACAACCTATGAATATGACGACAAAGGATTTTTAATAAAGATTAATGATAGAAATAAGAACAATGTTTTATTTAGACAAACATTTTTAAAAAATAATAAAAACGGTCATCCTATTGAATTAAAACTAGAAGAGATAAATTTTGATTTTTCGGGAAAAGAAATTGCAGAGTATGATTACTTTAACAACATAGTAAAAACAAAAGTCATTGATGGAAGCGGAAAAGTTATTGCTTCAAATAAAAGTCAGATTGATTTTTCCTTTAATAAATATCCAAATTCAGAATATAATGAGATGGGGGATTTGATTAAATCTACTAACTATGAGTACGAATACAAATACGACAAACACTCTAATTGGACCAAAAAAACTATTTATAAAATAGTTAATGGTAAAAGAGAAAAAAATCGAGTCTTCAAAAGGAAAATAAAATATAGAAAATAAAAACAGACACTTTAAAAAACTGGAATGAAAACAATCTTATTTATTTGTATAATTTGTCTTTATACAACACTAACATTTGGGCAAAAAAAAGAAATTTATTTCAATGATGATTTGGTTAAAATCACTAAATCAGAATTTGATAAAGAAAGTGATATTCATAAATCTTACGATTTAAAGTTTAATTTAGACACATTAATAGTAAACATTAAAGTTCAAAGAATAAAAAAAGGTAAAGTCGCCAAAACAAAACTTGATTCGATTAGAAATGAGCTCTCGCTGGTATCAAAACGTGATATTCCTGAACGCGATATTATAATTGTAAATTATTACCATGGATTGGACAAATGCAATTCGTCAGGAAATAAATCTTCAGTAAAAATAAGATATCAAAATTACTTAAAAAGGGTAAAAAAACTAAAAAATGTGAGTCAGTTTTTCTTATATAAATCACTAGAAGGAACTGATGGTTATGGAAAACAATTGAATTGGTTAAAAGACCCGTCTGGAATAATAGCAAAGACTTTTCTACCTATACAATACCCTTGTGGAAGTTATGTGATTATTGATGAAAATGGAAATTATTATGCCCATAAAGGTGAATATAATATTGATAATATCACTCGCTTAGTTAGAAACAAGAAAAAAACATTTGCTAACTCCGAAAATAATTAATAGAGCACTTAGTCTACTGTCAATTGCAAATTAAATCTCTCAAAATATAAATTAAAAAAAATATAAAGTGGCACAATATATGTTAGAAAAAGAGACTAAACCTAACCTAACAATTATGAAAAACAAGACATTACTTTTTGGACTTTTATTTTTAGCACTAACTAGTTGTAATAACGATGATGATATGCAAACCATTGATACAAGTAATAAAAATTTAGTCGCTTATTTTCCTTTTAATGGTAATGCTATAGACCAAATAAATTTAGAGAATACTAGTTTGGTTAAAGGCGCCATTTTAAGTACTGACAACCAAGGGATAGACAACAGTGCTTTTAGATTTAATGGTATAGATGATATTATAGAAATTAACCACAGTGCGGCATTAAATTTAACAAATGAATTTACAATCTCAGCACTTGTTAATCCTGAAGAAATCAAATCGCAAACAATTATAAGAAAGGGAGCTGCCGTAAATGGAATAGGAACTGTGCCTTATGGATTAAGTATGTCCGCGACAGGTACCATCTCATTTACCGCTACTACAGAAAATGGAGCAACAATAAACCACGTCAGTAAGCAAGGGTATCAAATAAATGAATGGTATTTAATAACGGGAGTCTTAAAGGATTCTGAGATGTTTTTATACGTAAATGGAGTCCTGGAAGATTCTGTCATTATTAATGGAGAAAGTAATACAAATTCATTCCCTTTATTAATTGGTTCAAGGTTACGATTAGAAAGTAATACTTTTAAAGGTGTTATTGACGAAGTAAGGCTTTACAATGTGGCTTTAACTGAATCTGAAATTTTAGCTTTGCAAAACAACTTGTAACTAAAGTTATAATTGTTATGGTAATTATTCAATCTTAGAGCGTGATATTATTCTAAACGGTATCACGCAATAGTAAATTATGATTTAGTTAAAACCTATATGTTGCAACTTCTTGTTTTCAATTATAATTAAAAAGAATATCGAACTATTAACTAAAATATTATAATCAACAATTTAGCAATACAGTACAATCTATAAAGTCTTATCTTTGCATACTTTACTATAATTGGAAGTTTCTATTTTAAGTATCAACTTGGTATATTCCGCAACACCTATCTATCTTATGACTTTACATGTCAAAATTACCAAAAGCGCATAAATTTATAGATCTTTCAGACTATGGAAGACCTATTGCTCAAATTATTGCCAACAGTTTAAAAAACACCTCTTTTACGCCTATCCATGTTACTTTAGCCTTTATTATATCCGGTTTAATAGCTGTATATTTTATTATTAATGGCAATTATTGGTGGGCAGCTTTTTTTTTAATTCTAAAATCAATTTTGGATGCAGCGGATGGCGAGTTAGCTAGAGTAAAACAAACACCATCTTATACGGGGCGTTACCTAGACTCGGTTGCAGATATATTATTAAATGCCATAATTTTTGTAGCTATTTGGTATATAACGGATGCCTCAATTTGGTTAACACTATTAGCCTTTTTAGGCATACAATTGCAAGGTACTTTATACAATTATTACTACGTTATTTTAAGAAACAAATTTGATGGTGATACAACCAGTCGTATTTTTGAAACTAAAATACCCACTGCTTTAAAAGGAGAACAACAACACCATGTCAATATTCTTTTTAAATTATACACAGCCTTATATGGCGGTTTTGATAAAACCATCTATTTTCTAGACCCAAGAGCGGCGTACGGTAAAATAGTGCCTAAATGGTTAATGACCTCAATTTCTACTTTTGGATTAGGTTTTCAGTTATTGATAATTGCTGTGTTATTAGTTTTAGGATTAAAAGACTACATCATACCGTTTTTTGTTGGTTACTCTGGGATGATTTTAATTTTTATTGCCATCAGAAAACTATACTATAAATAAAAAAGCTGCATCTTAATAAGATGCAGCTTTTTTGTTACTTGTTATTTTATTTAACCGTTATGGTTTCCTCTTTAGACTTATTATTATAGACATACGTATATAACCACATTAAGGTAAAGGATGGTATAATATCAAACCCAGGCAATGCTTCTTCAATAAAGGTGAAAACAGCAGCTATTTTTCCGGTTCGACCTTTGTATAATTTAGTCATTAACCATGCGGACGCAGGCGCCCAAACAATATCAGCAAATTCGCCAATACCAGGTATAATAAAAGAAACATATCCTAGAGCATCAAAAATTAGCCCTAAAAATAGTTTTGTGTATTTGTTTGTGTCGTTAAAAATCATTTATAATATTTTGTAATTCTATTTAATATAAAGCAAATAGTATTCCAAAAATCTAGCTTAATTTAGAACTTATTAAATTTAAAAACTCTGTACGCGTTTCTATGTTTTGAAAAGCACCTCTAAACCCAGAAGTTGTCGTGACACTGTTTTGTTTTTGCACACCACGCATTTGCATACACATGTGACTTGCTTCTATTACTACAGCTACACCTTCCGGTTGTAATGTGTCATTTATACAATCTAATATTTGATGTGTTAAACGTTCTTGTACTTGCAAACGTCTAGAAAACACATCTACAATTCTTGGTAATTTACTTAAACCTACAATATGTCCGTTAGGGATGTAAGCAATATGCGCTTTTCCAAAAAACGGCAATATGTGATGTTCGCAAAGCGAATAAAACTCGATATCTTTAACAATAACCATATCATTGTAATCTTCTTTAAACATCGCACCTTTCAAGATTTCTGCTGCATCTTGATCATACCCTTGCGTTAAATATTGCATTGCTTTTGCAGCACGTTCTGGTGTTTTTAATAACCCCTCACGTTGTGTGTCTTCACCTAAATCTTCAATAATATTTTTATAACGGTTTTTAACATCATCTGTAACTTTAACGTTATACTCTTCAAACTTTTTATATGGCATCTTTAGGCGTGTTTTCTTTTAATTTAGTACTGTAATACTTTTTTATCTTATTAATTTTTGGATCTATAACAAACTGACAATAAGATGTTTCTCGGTTTCTGTCATAATACATTTGATGATCGGCTTCTGCTATATAAAATGGTCCTAACGCAGTAACTTCTGTAACAATAGGACTATCAAAAACAGCTTCGTTTTCTAATAAATCAATAAAAGCTTCCGCTTGTTCTTTTTGACTTTCAGAATTATAAAAAATAGCAGATCTATACTGTGTCCCCACATCATGTCCCTGTCTGTTTAATGTTGTTGGATCGTGCGTTGCAAAAAACAACTCCAATAACGTTGTAAAAGTAACCTTATTTTCATCATAAAATATCTGAATACCTTCTGCATGTCCTGTTCTTCCTGTACCTATTTCTCTATAAGCAGGGTTTTTAATAGTCCCACCAGTATAACCAGACACAACCTTTTCCACACCTTCTATTCTTAAAAACACAGCTTCTGTGCACCAAAAACAGCCATTAGCAAATGTGGCTATTTGTAAATTTTCTTCTTTCATAGTATAAAAATAACTAATTCCGCATAGCTTTTCTTTATTCGACAATAGTCAAAATAAATTTTTAACGTTTAATTAGGAGTTTTTTTTTAACATCAAATTTAGATTTGTAATCTAAAACTGTAACAAAGGAATAATTTTACTGTCTTTACTACAGAAACCATCAATCAAAATTTAATGAAACCTTTTTTAATCACTTTTTTTGCATTACTAATCTCTTTTCAGACCTTAGCCCAAGACAAAAAATCTTACCAAATTAAACGTACCGACTATCCTCCAAAAATAGATGGTGTTTTAGATGATAAAGCTTGGAGCGATGCACAAATAGCAACAGACTTTACAGAGTTTAAACCAGATGTAGGAGATACAGCGCCCGATAATAAAAAAACGAAGGTCCAAATGACCTATGACGATACTGGTATTTATGTCGCTGCATATTGTTATGACAACCCTGAAGATATTATGCGTCAATTTACACAACGTGATAATTTTGGACAGTCAGACTTTTTTGGTTTAATTTTTAATCCTAATAATGACGCCCAAAATAATACTGAATTTTTTGTGTTTAGCTCCGGAACACAAGCTGACGCTGTTGAAAGTCCAAATTATGGTGAAGACTTTGGTTGGAATGCTGTTTGGGAAAGTAGCGTAAAATTAGTGGATGATGGTTGGATTGTAGAGATTAAAATTCCGTACCGTGCTTTACGTTTTACGCAACAAGAAGATCCAACTTGGGGAATTCAATTTCATAGACATTACAGAAAAACACGTGAGCAAATGACGTGGAGTGCAATTGATGTTACAAAAGGTAATATTGGATTGTATAATGCCGAGTTGAAAGGAATTAAAAACATCACACCTCCTACCCGACTTAGCTTTTTCCCTTATGCTTCTGGATTGGTAAGTACTTTTGATGGCCAAACAGATAGTGATTTTGCTGCCGGAATGGATATTAAATACGGTTTAACCGAAAACTTAACTTTAGATGCTACATTAATCCCCGATTTTAGTCAAGCCGGATTTGACGATGTACAATTAAACTTAGGACCTTTTGAACAACAATTCTCTGAACAACGTCAATTTTTTACTGAAGGTGTCGATTTATTTAGCAAAGGAAATCTATTTTACTCTAGACGTATTGGAGACCGTGCATCAGGACGATTAAGTTTAGAGGATAATGAGTCAGTTGGCGATTTTCCTGAAAAAATACAGCTATTAAATGCTGTTAAGGTTTCTGGACGTACTAAAAATGGATTAGGAATTGGTTTTTTTAATGCTGTTACCGAAAAAACCGAAGTATCCATTACAAATGAAGATACTAGTCTTAAAAGAAGCCAAGTTATAGAGCCTCTTGCCAATTATAACATTATGGTATTAGACCAACAGTTTAATAAAAACTCTGCTATTACCTTAATTAATACTAATGTGACTAGAGATGGTGATTTTAGAGATGCCAATGTTACTGGTCTATTATTAGATTTAGTAAACAAAAGCAATACTTATGGTGCTATAGCCGAAGTTAAAATGAGCACATTTAATGATGTTCAGAATAAAGACAATGGTTACACTGCACGTCTTGGTTTAGGTAAAAACAGTGGTAATTTACGTTATAGTGCAACTTATGACTATGCTGATGAAAACTATGATATCAACGACTTAGGGATACTGTTTAGAAACAATTACAGCAATTTTAATGCAGAGGTTAGCTATCGTACTTTTGAGCCTTCAAAAAACTTTAATAACACCTATTTAGGGACTTGGATAAACTACAATCAATTGGCTAATCCTAATACATTTACTGGGGCTAATACTGGGTTTAATTTTAATGGACAAACAAAAACACTACACAATCTTGGAATAAACGGTAATTGGAATTTTGGAAAACAATATGACTATTTTGAGCCTAGAAACGGGTTTGACAGCTATTTTGTTACAGAAAATTATGCGCAAGCTAATATGTGGATTTCTAGTAACTACAACCTGTTTTTTGCTTTAGATGCTAATTTAGGGTACGGACGTTTATTTAACGATACTCGTAAAAATTTTAATAATATATGGTTTGGTTTAAATCCGAGATTTAAATTTAACGACAAATTTTTAATGGTGCTTGGGTTTGATTATGACAACTATACTGCAGATAGAGGTTATGTTAATGGTCAAGAAATTGACGACAGAATTTTATTTGGACAGCGTGACCGTGTGGATATGACTGCTAGTATTTCTGGAAGTTATAACTTCAACTCTTTTAATGCTTTAACCTTAAGTTTTAGAAACTATTTAAGTACAGTAACCTATGACAATAGTTTGTATGTATTACAAGACAATGGGACTTTAAACAGGTCTGATATATATACCAAAAACAACATAAGCAGTGATCCTGATTTTGATCCAGACATTAACTTTAACACATGGAATTTAGATTTAAGTTATACTTGGCAATTTGCGCCAGGAAGTAACCTGACTGCCTTATATAGAAATCAAATATTTAATTTTTCTAACGACTCTGAAGCTAGCTTTTTTGATAGCACAGGAGACCTGTTTAAACAAGAGCAACGTAATACGTTTTCGTTAAAATTAGTCTACTTTATTGATTATAACGATTTAAAGAACGTATTCAAAAAGAAAAGCAAAACCAGTTAATTGTTGCCTAAGAATATATAAAGTAGTAATTTCCGTACTTTATAAGTAACTATGATTAAAGCAAAAAATATACATAAATATTATGACGATTTACACGTTTTAAAAGGTGTAGACGTCCATATTAAAAAAGGAGAAATAGTATCTATTGTTGGGGCTTCTGGAGCAGGAAAAACAACATTGTTACAAATATTAGGAACCTTAGATTTTATTGATAATAAAACAAAAAGTACGCTTGAAATTAATGGTAAACAAATTACTGGATTATCAGACAAGCAACTTGCACAATTTAGAAATCAACATATAGGATTTATCTTTCAGTTTCATCAGTTATTACCTGAATTTACAGCAATGGAAAACGTCTGTATTCCTGCTTTTATTAAAGGAACAAATAAAGCTGAAGCTGAAAACAGAGCTAAAGAATTACTTGACTTTTTAGGCTTATCACATCGCTACAATCATAAACCAAGCGAGTTATCTGGAGGAGAACAGCAACGTGTAGCAGTAGCTAGAGCGTTAGTAAATAATCCCGAACTTATTTTTGCTGATGAACCTTCTGGAAATTTAGATAGTGAAAGTGCAGAGAATCTTCATAACTTATTTTTTAAATTAAGAGATCAATTTGGACAAACCTTTGTAATTGTTACACATAACGAAGAATTAGCAAATCTAGCAGACCGAAAATTAACTATGGTAGACGGAAAAATAATATAACATATGAAGCAGTTATTTTCCTCTATTTTAAAGTATGTAAAAAACCCACGTTTAAAACAACTTAAACACGCTACTATACAACAAAAAGTAGGCATTGTGTTAGCATGTGTCCCTATTTGTATAGCTTTAGGACTAGGTTTTGGTCTTATAATTGCGCTCTTAGAAGCTTTAGGTGTTTATAGCTCCGATGATCACGCGGTATCAAAATTATTTGAAGAAGAAACACCACTATCCATTATATCTTCAGCAGTAATTTTAGCGCCAATAATAGAAGAATTAATTTTTAGAGGACCTATTACGCTTTTTAGTAAAAAGTATTTTAAAATAGCATTTTATACATTTTCTCTGTTATTTGGGTATGTCCATCTTTTTAATTTTGAAATAACGCCACAACTTATACTTTTATCACCATTATTAGTCGCTCCACAGATTGTTGTTGGATTAGTTTTTGGATATGTACGTGTCCGATTAGGTTTGATATACTCCATGTTATTACATGCGTGTTATAATGCTGTTTTAATTATTCCGTCTGTAATATTTATGTCTTAAAAATTAAAATCAGATTTTTTCACGCAACCAAAGTGTAGTTTTGACATCTATAAATAAAAGCAATGTTAAAAAAAACCGCTTATTCCCTACTCTTTTTTCTAAGTCTTCAATTTGTATTGTTTTCCTGTTGTAAAGAAAAAACTTATTTGGTTAATTTACAATCTATTGAAATTTTTAACGACACAGAAGATCCAATTACTACGACGTCAGAAGACTTAATAGTCTATCTTAATATAATTTATGACTACGATGATATTAGTGTAATAAACGCATCATCATTCAACTTTAATACTGCTGTAGCAACAAGTTGTCCTGACAATGTATACATATATCAATCAGAATTTACAGATCTAAATATTACCGCAGACCAAGAAATTAATGGTATTGCTGCTGGTCAAAGTTTAAATAGCATCATGAAATTTGCTTATTATAATATAGACAATCCGTTAGATATTAGTCAATTTTACAACACTACAGATAGTGAAGAAAACACATTGTCAAGAGCTCCTGATTCAATCGTTTTATTTTTTGATCAAACCATTCAATCAGATAGCCCTTTTAACTTAACAGTAGCTGTACAAAACTCTAATCAAGAAACATTTACAGCAGTATCAAACACTTATATCATAGAATAACATAAATGAATAAAAAAGACCTTAAAGATTTTCTAGATAATAAAGTAGAACAGTACAATAAACCTGACTTTATTACAAGTGACCCAATACAAATTCCGCATTTATTTACAAAAAAGGAAGACATTGAAATTTCTGGTTTTTTAAGTGCTACAATATCTTGGGGAAACCGTAAAAGCATTATTACTAATTGTCATAAAATGATGGATTTATTAGACCAATCACCATTTGATTTTGTTATGAATCATCAAGAGTCTGATTTAGAAAAGCTAGAAGCGTTTGTGCATCGTACATTTAATGGCTTAGATTTTATAACTTTTATAAAAGGGTTACAACACATTTATAAAAACCACGACGGTCTAGAAGCTGTATTTAATAAACACGCCCAAAACGATAGCTTACAGCAGTCTATCCATTACTTTAAGCAAACTTTTTTTGAAATAGAACACTTGCAACGTACACAAAAACACATTAGTGATCCGCTAAAAAATAGTGCATCTAAAAGAATAAACATGTTTTTACGTTGGATGATTAGACCCAATAATACAAATGTAGATTTGGGTATTTGGACTACCCTTAACCCTGCACAGCTATCATGCCCGTTAGATGTACACTCCGGTAATGTTGCTAGAAAACTAGGGTTATTAAAACGCAAACAAAATGATGGGAAGGCTTTAGCCGAATTAGATACTGCTTTAAGAGCTTTGGATAGCAATGATCCAGTTAAATATGATTTTGCGTTATTCGGCTTAGGTGTTTTTGAAAAATTTTAACACTTAAAGTCCAAATTATCAGTATTTTCGTGAAAAATAGTGTAATATTTATTTCTTTTAATGATTAAACCTGATTTTCCTAAAAATGAACTGGAGCGCATATCCTGTGTCAAAAAGTACAATTTATTAGATACACTTCCTGAAAGTGATTTTGATAATATTACTAGTTTAGTTGCAACTATTTGTGATGTACCAATTTCTTTAATTACGCTATTAGATACTGATCGTAATTTTCTTAAATCTCATCATGGTATAGATATACAGGAGTCTCCAAGAGATATATCCTTTTGTGGGCACGCTATTTTACACGAAGACAATATTTTTATTGTAGAAGATGCCCGCGAAGACATTCGTTTTAAAGATAACCCATTAGTTGACGGTTTTAAAGCTATATTTTATGCCGGTGTGCCTTTAAGAAATACAGACGGATTAGCGTTAGGGACTTTATGCATCTATGATCATAAACCTAGACAACTTACTAAACTGCAAAAAAAGGCATTAATTACAATTGCTAAACAAGTTATTAATTTGTTTGATTTAAAGTTGAATAATCGTCTTTTAGCCGACTCTAAACAAGAATTATTAGATCGTAATGCTGAACTAAATAAATTTGCTAGTCATGTCTCACATGATTTAAAATCGCCTTTAGCTAATATCATGTCTTTAACTAGTTTTTTAAAAGAGGAAGAAGACAATACTTTAACAGAAGCCTCTGTAGAGTACATTAATTATATTGAAGAATCTGCTGAGTCGCTTAAAAATTACATAGATGGTATCTTAATCCATTATAAAGCCAACGAACTTTTAAATGCAGATAAAGAATATATTGCAATTGACACTTTATTTTCTAGTGTACAACGCATCCATTTATTAGATGATAAGCATTTTAAAACAACACCAAATTCAGCTCTAATATTTATTAATAAAGCAGCTGTAACACAAGTATTAATAAACTTGGTTGATAATGCATTAAAGTATAACAACAAACCTAATCCTGAGGTCGTTTTAAATTATTCTGAAGACTCAAATTTTCATATCTTTTCTGTTACCGATAACGGAAATGGAATTCCTGCTAATCGGCAAGACGAAGTGTTTAAATTGTTTAATAACAATAACCAAACTGATGTCTCAGGTAAAAAAGGAACTGGAATTGGTTTATTTACAGTAAAAAACTTAGTAAAAAAATTAAACGGGACTATTACTTTACAGTCCAAAATAGATGTGGGAAGCATGTTTACTTTTACTATTTCAAAATAAAAAAAAGCCTAATCTAAAGATTAGGCTTTTTTTATATCAGTATTAAAAGTTATGATTTCCTCATAAGTTTAATAAGCTTCTTTGTTAATGTTTCTTGGTCTTTATACAATGTACCACTCATTCCTAAACATTGTCCATCTTCAAGCTTACCTGTTTTCTTACCGTTTACATAAGTTCCGTTTGTCTCTACAACCGTCCCATCATGTAACGTTATTGCTTCATCTAATTGTACAACACCATTTGCTGTATAATGAAACACTTTACTGTCTAAAAGAATAACGTAATTAGCATCTTCAATTTGTTTAGCATCCTGTGCCATTGCTGTATTTACTCCTAAAAATAAAGTAAAAGCAATAAGAATTAATTTTTTCATTGTAATATGTTTTAAAGTTTATTAGCCCAAACAATTTATAACTGCTATAAATCATTCTTTAAATTACTTAATTCAACTTCTATGCCAAACTTTTTGTAATTAAATTAACCTTTTAACCACGCTTTTCTAGTTTCCTTTTGAGCAGCAGTAGCATTTGGATTTTCAATTAATTTAGTCCCAGTTGTATAGGATTGTGTCGTTTTTGTTTTAATAACAATTTCTTTTCCACCTCTATCTAATACAACATTAATATCAGTACCTGGCTGCCACATATACATACTTGTAATAATAGCTTGAGCAGTTCCCATGTTTAATTCTTTACCATCAACCGTTTTAATAACATCTCCCGGTAATACCCCGTTTTCTGCCCAAAAACTGTTGTCTTTAACTGCTTCTCCAAAAGGAATAGTCATTGTTTCTCTATTTGGTGTAAAGATTAAAGCACCGTCATTCTGGATATAATTAGTTTTAACGCGTCCTTTATCTAAAGATAAACCTACTTTTTCAAAAAACACAGCGTAATCAATTGGTGTACCACCTACAACATGTGTATTTAAAAATTCACCAACACTTGGATACGTCATTGCAGTAAGTTCTTCTATTAATTTATCATCTTCAAAAGGCTTGTTTTTACCATATTTATTAGATAATTCTTTCATTAAAGATAAAATACCTCTGTTTCCGTTACTCTCTTCACGCATTAAAATATCTACACACATACCAATTAAAGCACCTTTCATGTATACATTATAATATTGTGGCGCGTAGGGTTGATCTAATACGTTTTCACTCATTGTAGTAAAACTCATACTATCATCCATATTAGCTGATGTTTGGATTTTACCTAAAATATCTCCGTAAAATTCTTCACTGTCAATTAAATCTTGATCAACTTGAAATAATGTAGCAAAATATTCTGTTACACCTTCGTACATCCATAAATGCTTAGAGAATGTTGGTTTATTATAATCAAAATAATGAACATCCTCAGAATGAACACTCAACGGTGTTACAATATGGAAAAACTCATGTGATACAACATCTATCATACTTTCGGCTAAAGCTTCAAAAGGCGAATTCTCCTCTAAAACAACAACTGTAGACGTATGGTGCTCTAAAGCACCAAAACCTTTTGGAGAGTCTGGCTTTCCTTCAGATAAATATAAATAGATATCATAACGTGGTGTGCTATTTACATCTCCTAAATATGCTTTTTGCGCTTGCATCATTTTTTCCATTACAGCTTTAATACTTGCTGCTGTGTGTACTTTATTTGGCGAGTAAACACTTAATACAATCTTGATGTCTCCAACCTGAAATTCTTCAACATCTAAATCTCCATAAAACATTGGGTTATCTGTAATATCAAAATATCGAGGGGCAAAATAACTAGACGTTGCAAACTTACCATCTTGACTTACTTTTTTACCCGTTTCTTGTAATGCAGATGTACGTTTAAAGTCTGCAGGAGCAGTCACGTCTAAACTGTATTGATTGTCTTTTAAACTATCAAAATAACCAATAAACCCATGTAAATTTAATACATAGTTAGTCGGCTCTATATTTGTTCCTGCTGGAGAAAATGGTGCCTCTCCACCTATTCCACCTGTAACTTCTTGATCAAATGTATCGTTAACATTATACGTAATGTAGTCTAACTGTGTTGCGTTTGCAATAGTCCATGTATTAGTGTCTACTTTAGTTGCAGGCAAAGCGTTACCCTTATAATCTACTGCTTTAAAATCATCAATATACTTACCAAAATCACTCACAGAATATGTTCCTTGCACAACTCTAGGCAATCTATACGTTACTGTTTGTGCTGTAAATCGTCCTGGATTAATAGTTACAGGTGCTTTATCATCTACTACTTTAGATAAATCTATAGACGTTGCTATTGGCGACTGTGATGCAAGTTTATCCGATGTTTTGGTACTGTTACAACCCACTAATAATAGGCCTGTTGCAATAGTTGTTACTAGAAGTTTTTTCATATTAAATCTGTGTGTTTGTTAATGGTCTTGCTTAAAAGACGCTCAAATGTAAAATTTGTTACACAATACATACATTAAGTTTTTGTTAAAATGTTATTTTGGATATACACTTATTATAAATGCAATTATTATCTTTGACAAACTTTAAAATTAATGCAGTTTAAAAACCCAGAACTTCTTTACGCGCTTTTCTTACTGCTTATTCCTATTATTGTTCATTTATTTCAGCTTAGAAAATTTCAAAAAGTTTATTTTACTAATGTAGCTGTTCTAAAAAAAGTACAATTACAAACTAGAAAAAGTGCAACAATTAAAAAGTGGTTAATCCTTTTAACTAGATTGCTATTATTAGCAGCAATTATTATTGCTTTTGCCCAACCCTATTTATCAAAAACAAACACCTTTAATACTAAAACCGAAACCGTTATTTACCTAGATAACTCGTTTAGTATGCAAGCAAAAGGTGAAAAAGGAGACTTGTTAAAACGTGCAGTTCAGGATCTAATTGAAACCATACCGGAAACCGAAACATTATCTTTAATAACTAATACAGAAAGTTATAGAAATACAACTATTAAAGCCATAAAAAATGAGCTTTTACAATTGGATTATGTTTCTAACCAATTGCCTTATGACGCTGCTTTACTAAAATCTAAAAAGGCCTTTTCTAGCGACAAAAACACGCTTAAAAACTTAATATTTATATCTGATTTTCAGCAAAAAAAATCAACATTAAACATTAAACAAGATACGGCTATCGCTATAAATTTAGTACAATTAAAACCCGTAAGCACTAATAATATTGCTGTAGATAGTTTATTTGTTTCCAAACAAGATCCTAATAGTTTAGAGTTAACTGTTGTTTTAAAAAATAATGGTTTAGAGGTTAAGAATTTACCAATTTCATTATTTGACAATGGTAGTTTATTATCCAAAGCCTCTGTAGATTTAGATGGTAAAGCAACTGTTATTTTTAATATTCCTAATAATAAAATAATCAAGGGTACAGTCACTATTGAAGATAAGCAATTACAGTTTGATAATGCGTTATATTTTAATATTAATGAAACTTCAAAAATTAATGTTCTAGCTATTAGTGATACTAATACATCATATTTAAGTCGAATTTTTACTGAAGATGAATTTCTATTAACTTCAAAAACGACAAGCAATTTAGATTACAGTTTATTTGATACACAAAATTTAATAGTTATTGATGAAACGGAAACTTTACCAAACAACTTAGTAACCGCTTTAAAAGTTTTTACGGACAAAGGAGGCGCAGTGGTTTTAATACCATCTCTAAAAGGTAAATTATCCGATTACAATACGTTTTTACAACGTTTTGGTTTTGCTCCTTTTGAAGCTTTAAATACAGCCGAAAAACGTATCACAACCATCAATTATGCACATCCATTGTACGCCAATGGTGTTTTTGAAAAACAAGTAGATAATTTTCAATACCCAAAAGTTAATCGTTATTACCCGCAAACAAATACTAAAACAACCGCTATTTTACAATTTGAAGACGCCAAACCCTTTTTATCTCAAAACAAATCTGTTTATGTCTTTTCTGCACCAATAAATAAGACTAATTCTAATTTTAAAAATATAAATTTAATTGTTCCAACGTTTTACAACATTGCAAAACAAAGTTTAAATACTACGACTTTATATTACACAATTGGACAAAATAATAGTTACGATGTCCCTGTTAATATCCAACAAGACCGTGTTTTAACTTTAGTTAATGGTACTGACAAAATAATACCAGAACAAAATTATTTTAATAACAAAGTGGTTATTAAGACTAATGATATTCCCGAAAAATCAGGGATATACGATTTAAAAAACAATACTACAATCCTCCAAAACGTAAGCTATAATTATAATAGAGCAGAAAGTAATTTAAACTACATTAATTTAGATGATGTAAAACACGCCACGGTTAACAACAATATTTCTACCGTGTTTGAAAACATAAATAACGACACCAAAGTTAACGAGTTATGGAAATGGTTTGTAATTTTGGGGCTCGTGTTATTAATTATAGAAATGCTCATCTTAAAATACTTGAAATGAACGTCTTAATAAAAACAGCAACAATCATTGACCCTTTAAGCAAATTTCATAACGAAATTTGTGACGTCTTAATTGAAAAAGGTAAGATTACTAAAATTGCTACAAGCATTGACAATACCAATAATTACAAAACAATAAGCTTAGATAACCTGCACCTTTCACAAGGATGGTTTGATAGTAGTGTTTGTTTTGGAGAACCTGGTTTTGAAGATCGTGAAACCATAGAAAATGGTTTAAAAACAGCTGCTAAATCTGGTTTTACTACTGTTGCGCTTCAAGCCAATACATATCCAGTAATAGATACCAATGCAAATGTTGCTTTTGTATTATCAAAAGCGCAAAACCATGCTGTCAAACTATTACCTATCGGTGCGTTAACTAAAAATAGCGAAAGTGTTGATTTGGCAGAGCTTTTTGATATGAAAAATGCCGGAGCAGTTGCTTTTTCTGATTATAAAAAACCAATTAGTAATCCTAACCTTTTAAAAATAGCATTACAATATGCTAGTAATTTTGATGGTTTAGTGTGCTCATTCCCATTAGAAACTAAAATTTCTGGAAAAGGAATTGTAAACGAAGAGTATAATAGTACATCGCTAGGCTTAAAAGGAAGCCCTAATTTAGCCGAAGCTTTGCAAGTAACGCGTGATCTGTTTTTATTAGAATATGCGGGAGGAAAATTACATATTCCAACTATTTCTACTGCAGAAAGTGTTGCCCTTATTAGAGCTGCTAAAAGTAAAAAGTTGGATGTAACCTGTAGTGTAGCAATCCACAACTTATGCTTAACAGATGACGTTTTAGTAGAGTTTGATACTAATTATAAAGTCAACCCACCACTTAGAATACAAAAGGATATTGACGATTTAATAGAAGGTCTAAAGGACGGTACGATTGACATGGTTACTAGTGATCATAATCCAAAAACTATTGAAGATAAAAAGGTCGAGTTTGACCATGCTGCTTTTGGAACCATAGGACTAGAAAGTGCTTTTGGCGCTTTAAACACAGTGGTATCTACTAAAAAAGCAATCCAATTGTTAACTAAAGGGAAAACTAGATTTGGTCAAGAAACAAGTAGTATAAATGAAGGAGAAATGGCAAATATTACGTTGTTTAATCCAACTGGCACATACGCTTTCGCGGAATCTGATATCGTTTCAAAATCTAAGAACAGTGCGTTTTTAGGCCAAGCGTTAAAAGGAAAAGCATACGGGATAATTGCAAACAATAAAATAGTATTATAATATAATGAATCAAGAGACAATCGAAGAAGGAAAAATATACGCTGTAGTTAGTTACCTTACCATAATTGGAAGTGTAATAGCTATAATAATGAATGGCGAAAAGAAAAACGAATTTACAAGCTTCCATAATAGACAAGGCTTAGGCTTGTGTCTTTTATGGATGTTAATTGGTTATTTTGTTAGTCAATTTGATAATATGCAAATATCACTTGCCTTTTGGGTAAGTATGGGAGCCTTATTATTTTTAGGCGTAATGACAGCAGTAAACGGGTCAATGAAGCCTATTCCCGTTATTGGACCTCTATTTCAAAAACTATTTAAAGCAATTGGTTAATAATGGAAAACTTTAACTTACATCACATCACAAGGCCATCGTCTTTAAAAGAAAACGCCCCTTTACTTATACTCTTTCATGGTTATGGAAGTGACGAGAATGATCTTTTTAGTTTTGCAACGGAATTATCGGAAGAATTATTTATAATCTCGGTAAGAGCACCATATCCAATGCAACCTTACGGAAATGCTTGGTATGCTATCAATTTTGATGCGGACAAAGGTAAATGGAGCGATAATGAACAAGCCATAAAATCTAGAGATTTAATAGCTACTTTTATAGACCAAGCTATAGCAAATTATCCTGTAAACAAAGACAGTGTATCACTTTTAGGATTTAGTCAAGGTTGTATATTAAGCTACGCAGTAGCCCTAACCTACCCAGAAAAAATCAACAATATTATTGCACTAAGCGGTTATGTTAACGAAGATTTATTTGACGTTAAAGATCCATCTGCTTACAAACATTTAAACTTTTACTGTTCTCATGGAAGTGTTGATCAAGTAATACCTGTAGATTGGGCAAGACAAGCACCAAAATTTTTAGATGCTTTAAATATTAAAAACCAATTTAAGGAGTTTCCTGTTGGTCATGGTGTTGCACCTCAAAATTTTTATGAGTTCAAAAATTGGTTGGATACTTTGATATAAATTTTGTTCCCTAAATAAAACGTATGGTTCCCTAATCAAAAACAGGTTTTAACTAATTGTAAGTTTTTGGGATACTACTAATTTGTAATATTTGAATAAAATAAATTCAGTATTATGAAACATCTACTATTATCAACAATCCTATTATTTACTATAACCACCTCCAGCGCATCAAATAAAGAGATAGTCGCAGAGGTGGTTTTTGAAAACTTATCAGATACCCCATTTGACACCGGTCAGTTTATAATCTCTGAAACAAATACCAAAGTATTAGTAACTAGCACAGATAGTTTTAATATTACACTACCCAAAAAAGGAAAGTATAATTTTAGTTTTTCAACCTACAATTTCATCTCCTCCATATCCTATCCTAAAAAAATCACTAAAAATAAGCATGTAATTTATATTAGATTAATTGCAAAAAACAATGCGTTTCAAAATAAATATTCATTACAAAAAAACTTAACTAATCAGGATAAACTTTCGGACGAAGACATTGCAGACCTAATAAAGTCAGGTAGCGTAAATTTTATAGCTAACGCAATTACTAATAACATCTCCGAGGAATACATTCAATTTAAAAAAGAATACAATATTGGTTTTATTATTGAAAACTGTGCTATCCATCCACTAGCTTTTGGTGTGGCTGTTGAAAACAATAAAATTATTTCAGCATTTTTAAGTAGAATTTATGGTGAGAATTGGAAAAACACACTAAAAAACAAACCTTTAGGCGTTAAGTAAGTTATATACTAAAGATTATCTAGTATACAATAAGTAGTCTAATACCTCAAATTCTACTTCTTCAGCACCCGTTACAAAATACTTTATTAATATTTCTCCCCAATATTGACCATCAGAGAAATCGGCAACAATCCATCTGTGATTAAGCATTTTAATAGTGTTAAATTGCATTTTTCTGCCTTCTGACGCTGCAAATGGTATTAAAGGATGTTGACCATCCGTTTCATTTAATTTATATAATTCGTTTTTTATAAACGGAATTAATGAATCGCTATCTAGTTTCTTGTTATAAAAATAATCTTGAGCCTCTTGGTTATAACGCAAATCAAACAAAGACAAATCAGACAACTCCTCTTTCTGGTTTGCTAAAGAGTCCTTAAGTGCTTCGTTTTTAGCAATAAAAATGCCCATACGTTTTTCGCCTGCATCTAGTATTTTTTTAGAATTTACATATTGAAACACCACGATTAGTGAGGCAAAAATAAACAGGTACATAAATATTTTATTCTTCATTCTAATAATTATTTAGATTGTAATTTTTAATTGATCATAAGCCAGAAAAACATTTTCTGGTAATTGTTTTTCCACCTCGTCATGAAACCCTAATAAATGACTAACATGAGTCAAGTAAGCGCGTTTAGGCTTAAGCAAAGCAATAATCTCTAAAGCCTGTTCCAAATTTAAATGCGAAATATGTTCTTTAATTCTCAAGGCATTGATGACTAAAACATCTAAATCTTTTAGCTTATCCAATTCTGTTTGCGTAATAGTTTTAACATCCGTCAAATAAGCAAAATTGTCAAATCTAAAACCAAAGACTTGTAATTTATAATGCAAAGCCTCAATAGGAATAATTGATTTTCCAGCAATAGTAAAAGCTTCGTTTTTAATTTCATTTACAGAAACCGTTGGCGCACCTGGATATCTGTTTTCTGTTGCAAAAACGTATTCAAACCTTATTTTAAGCTGTTCTATAACTCGTTTATGAGTATATATTGGTAAATCGCCCTGTCTAAAACAAAACGGTCTAATATCATCTAAGCCAGCAGTATGATCTGCATGCTCATGTGTAAATAAAAGTGCATCAATCTTTTCTGGATTAGCCAATAACATTTGTTGCCTAAAATCAGGTCCGCAGTCTACAACAAAAATCTTGTCATCCCACTCTACCATTATAGATACTCGTAAACGTTTATCTTTAGAATTAGTACTTAAACACACAGGATGTGTACTTCCAATAATGGGAATACCTTGTGATGTACCTGTGCCTAAAAATGTAATTTTCAATTGCCGAAGATTTTACACAAAAATAAGTTATTTATTTTGTTTGATATACTTATTTGATACCTTTGTAAAACTTAACAATATTGTGATTTTTATATGGAAATTAGGCTAAAAGGAGATAAAGAGTTTGAAAACATTCCCTCTCTGAAAGACAAGGCATTACGTATTAACTTAAACGAAAATATTTACGGTACGTTTGCTGAAATTGGAGCTGGACAAGAAACTGTTCGTCACTTTTTTAGAGCTGGAGGTGCTTCTGGTACTATTGCGAAAGCAATGTCTGCCTACGATAAAGATTTTAGTGATGCTATTTATGGTATTGAAAACGACCGACGTTATGTAACGGAAGCGCGTTTACGTAAAATGGTCTCTCATGAAATTAAATTGATTGAAGAGCGTATTGATCGTGAAAAAAATCCACACAAAATGTTTTTTAGTTTTGCAAACACTGTGGCTACCATAGATTTTGCAAAAAAGTATAAAGGACATGGTTGGGTTGGTATTAAATACCAAATTGATCCTGAAGAAGAAGAATATAATGAAATTGTATTACACATACGTTTTAAAGAAAACGATGCAAGATTACAACAAGAAACACTTGGTATATTAGGAACAAACCTTATCTACGGTGCTTTCTATAAATATAACGAACCTAGAAAATTACTACGTTACTTATACGATCATTTAGATAAAGATCAAATTGAAATTGATACTATTAACTTTTCAGGTCCTGTTTTTAAAGACGTTGATAACCGTTTAATGAGTTTACAACTGGTTAAAAATGGTATGACTGATGCTATTATGTTTGCTCCTGACGGAAATAACGTATTACCTGCAAGAGTATTATATAAAAAGAACATATTAGCCTTACGTGGTAGTTTTAGACCCGTAACCAAAGTAAATATTGACATGTACGAGAAATCGTTAGACATGTTTATCAAAGAAAATAAGGTTGATGAAAATAACACGCAGGTTATTTTTGAAATTACCCTTTCAAACTTAAGAGCCGAAGGTGAAATTGACGAACAGGATTTTATGGATCGTGCTAGATTACTATGTTCTTTAGGTCACACTGTATTAATCTCTAACTTCCAAGAATATTATAAGTTAGTCGAATATTTCTCTCAATACTCTAAGAGTAGAATGGGATTAGCTATGGGTGTCAATAACCTAGTGGATATCTTTGATGAAAAATACTACAGACATTTAAGTGGTGGTATTTTAGAAGCGTTTGGTAAATTATTCTTTAAAGATTTACGTGTTTACTTATATCCAATGAAAGAATCGGATGGTACACTTACAACAAGCGATACTTTAAAAGTACATCCTAGAATGAAGGAGCTTTACAAGTTTTTCAAATATAACGGAAAGGTTGTAGACATTACAGACTTTGATCCTGCAACTTTAGATGTATTCTCTAGAAGAGTACTAAAAATGATTGCTACAGGCGAAGAAGGATGGCAACAAATGCTACCAGAAGGAGTCTCTAAACTAATCTCTGAGCAGAGTTTATTTGGTTGCGAAACTGAAGAAATTCATAATAAAAATTAGATTCAAATCTAATTAGTAACAAAAAAGCGGCTTTAATTTATAATTAAAGTCGCTTTTTTTATTATAGCGTTGTGTTGTAGTAGATAAATGTTTCTTTTTAGGGACTTATAGTTTACTTTATGTTTCATTGTGTACTACACTTATTATAAATCAAATGTCATACCAAGATTCTAATTTTAATAAAAAAACTAAATATTTTTTTCAATCCTACCCTTTACACCTTTAAAAAAAGATTTCATAAACTTAAAATCTTCTTCAATATTATCTGTTGGAAAAAAAGGTTCAGAAATAGTATTTTGTTTATTTCCAAAGTCCAATGTAAACATTATAATGGGCACGTTAGCTTGCTTTGCTATATAGTAAAACCCAGTACGCCACTCGTCTACCTTACTCCTTGTCCCTTCAGGCGCAAGCGTTAATCTAAACTCCTCTTTATTTTCAAACAACTTGGCAATTGTCTGTACTTTATTCTCTTTATTTTTTCGATCTACTGGCACACCACCTACTGCTCTAAAATAATAGCCGAAAGGCCATGTAAAAAGCTCTTTTTTACCAATAAAATTTGTTTTTACCTGTGTGATTTTTCGTAACAAGATTCCGATTATAAAATCTAAATTACTAGTATGAGGCGCGGAAATAATGATAGCTTTTTTAATAGTATCCTTTGAAAAGTTAGTATTACCTACAACTTTCCAACCCATGATTTTAAAATAAACAAATTTAGCTAACCAATACATATTACATCTTTTTATACAACGCTTTTAGCGTGTCATGAGTAATAGTTTTTTTCCAGTTTTTACCAATTGCATTTTCCCAAAGTGGTTCTAAACTTAGAGCGACATTAATCATAATATCAAAATCCTTATCAGATAAATCTGCACAAATACCTTGCGGTAACGTTATATTATGTTTTGCTTTCATTTGCTTAAAAACAGCAACACCTTCTGGATAATACGCTTCTAAATGATCAAAAACAATACAATTACCGATACCATGTTTAACACCTAATAAATATCCCAAACCATAACTCATAGCGTGTGCAACACCTACTTGAGAATAAGCAATACTCATCCCACCGTGCCAACTAGCCATCATTAATTTATCTTGAGATTCTTCAGCTGGTAAATCATCATTTAAAAATATTTCTTCACATAATTCTAACGCTTTTTCGCCATAAGATTGGCTAAATGCATTAAGATATGTTCCGTTAAGTGACTCAATACAATGTACATAACAATCCATTCCTGTATAAAACCATTGGTCTTTTGGGACATCTTTTGTTAATTCAGGATCTAAAAGCACTTGGTCAAATGGTGTGTAATCACTATTAATACCAAGTTTACGTTCTGGTCCTGTTAAAATAGTGGTTCTAGACACCTCTGCTCCTGTTCCTGAAATAGTTGGTACACCAACATGATATACCGCTGGATTTTTAACGATATCCCATCCTTGATAGTCTTTACTTTCACCATCATTATTAATCATAATAGCAACAGCTTTAGCGATATCTAATAAAGATCCACCACCAATACCTATAATACCAGAAGGTCTTTCGTTAAAGGAAACAATAATATCTTCTACGTAAGCATCTATTTGTTCTGTTTTTGGCTCTTCATTAGCTGAAACATAAACGACTTTATCTTGATAGGATAACGGTATTCTCGAGGTTAACCAAGGATTACCTTTAAAAACATCATCCACAAAAAAGATAAATGGTGCGCTAGTGTTTAACCTATTAGGCTCTAAAATATCGCTTAATTGATTAAAACTACCTCGTCCAAATATAACTTTGGACACCATTGGAAAATTTTTATAACTCATTGACTTTTCGTCTTAGATTGTAAATTTATTACTTATTTAAGTTTTTCTGAAATATTTCTGAAAATAAACTAATATGATAACCATCTACTAAAGCATGATTAACATTAATAGCTACATTCATAACCAGATTACTTTGTTGTTTTACTGCTTTACCAAATGCTAATTTTGGTACTGAATCCATTTGACCCGATACAGGCTCTTTATGACCTGAAAAATCAAGCCAAGGTAACGCAGAACAATGTATACAATTTAAACCATTAACCGGTGGAAACAGATCCGGTGTATGCTCTATTCTTCGTTTTTCCGCAGATAAATTAGATAAAAACACATGTAAGTCTTTATCATAATCTATAAATGAAAATCCAAAAGTATTATTGGATCGCATAATTGTTGCCGATGCATGTATTGTATCACAAATTTGAACCGTATTATCTACAATTCTATATTTTAAATTTTCTACCGCATTAATAGCCGTCATACAAGCGTGTAAATACACACCAAAAAAGCTTACTTTATTATCTTTTGCATACTGATAAGCATGTTCCACATTAAACGGAATAGTAACACCAAAATAGGGATCTTTAAGCTTTGAAAAATGATCAAAATGTTGCTTTCTGTCCCATGTATTAATATCTAATAGTTTCACTTTTACTGTAAAATTTTAAGCAAGTCTTTAAGACTTTTTATTGTTTTGTATTGTTTAGACTCTTCTTGATTTACATTTACTTGTTCATGCAACCAAGTTGTATGAAAAGGTACATGTACTGCACTTGCCTTGATATTAATTAATGGTAAAATATCTGACTTTAAAGAGTTACCTACCATTAAAAACTCTGAAGGTTTAATCTCTAAATGATTTAATAATTTAGAGTAATTAGCTTCTTTTTTATCGCTTAAAACCTCAATATGATGGAAATAATCTAATAATCCTGATTTTTCAAGTTTACGTTCCTGATCTAATAAATCGCCTTTAGTTGCAACTATTAATTTATATTTTTGAGATAATTGCTTCAAGACTTCTTCCACGCCATCTAACAACTCTACCTCTTGATTAATCATTTCTTTACCAATATCTAAAATTTTAGATATGGTTTGATTAGAGACTGTATTGTTGGATAGTTCCAAAGCCATTTCTACCATTGACAGCACAAACCCTTTAACACCATAACCATAAACTGGAAGATTTTTCATCTCCATTTTAAACAGCTCTTGATCTATTTTATTTTCAGTCTCAAATTGGCTTAACAATTTAGCAAACTGCACTTCTGCATCTCTAAAATAGGTTTCATTAACCCAAAGCGTGTCATCAGCATCAAAACCAATAACTTTAATATGTCTGTAATCTACTTCCATAGTTTTTTTGCGCGCTCTAAATCTTCAGGAGTATCTATTTCTACACCTTGAATATCTGTTTCTACCATTTTGATACGCTTTCCGTATTCTAAATATCTTATACACTCAATTTTTTCTGAAGCTTCCAAAGTCAACATTGGTAACCTATAAAAATCCATTAAGGCCTCTTTTCTAAAAGCATAAACGCCTTTATGTTTAAAGTATTTAACAGGCACTGCTTCGTCTCTTGGATACGGTATTGGACTTCTTGAAAAATATAACGCAAAGTTTTGCTGATCAACAATAACCTTAACCGTGTTAGGGTTTTTAATTTCGTCCCAATCGGTAATATGCACCATCAATGATGCTAAGTCGACTTGCTTATCTGTATCTTCTTTAAAGACTTTTATTAGTTTTTTAAGAGATTCTGTATCAGTAAAAGGCTCGTCACCTTGCACGTTTACAACAACATCTATGTCTAAATCCTCTACTGCTTCTGCAATACGGTCACTTCCACATTCGTGTTGCTTAGTACTCATTAAAACATGACCACCAATTTTAGTGATTTCGTCAAAAATAATATCACTATCAGTAACCACAATAACGTCATCAAATAGTTTGGTCTCTACTGTAGCTTCATAAGTACGAGTAATTACCGGTTTTCCGCCTAAATCTTTCATTAGCTTACCAGGAAAACGTGAGGCACTATATCGTGCCGGAATCATTGCTATTATTTTCATCTAAGAATTAAATTGGAGCATAAAAATATAATAATTTAATGGTCTTCTTCAAAAAAATCGTCTTTAAAACCAATTAAATACAATTTATCTTTAGCTCTAGTTATAGCTGTATACAGCCATCTTAAGTAATCTTTATCAATTCCGTTAGGAAGATAAGGTTGTTCTACAAAAACAGTATTCCATTGTCCACCTTGAGACTTATGACATGTTATTGCATAACTAAACTTTACTTGTAAGGCATTAAAAAACTTATTGCCCTTTATTTTTAAAAACTTTTTATAGTTACTGGTTTCATCTTCGTAATCTTTTTGAACCTCTTGATATAATCTGTTAGACTCTTCATAAGGTAAAGACGGTGTTTCTGCCTCAATAGTATCTAACATCAAAACAGTTTCAAAAGGTTGCATTTTAGGATAATCAACCATCCTAACCTTTACTTCTGCAAATCTGAAGCCATATAATTCTTTAATGCTAAAAATTTCTAAAACTTCTACAATATCTCCGTTAGCAATAAAACCAGCTTCGGATGTAGGTTTTAACCAAAAATAATTATTCTTTACAACCATTAAATAATCTCCAGAAGATAATTCGTTCTCACTAAACAAAATACGACTACGTATTTGCTGGTTGTATAAATTAGCGCGTTTGTTACTTCTTACAATAATACTTGTGTCTTCATATCCAAAAGAACTATACGCATCATTTATAGCGTCCATAATCTCATAACCATCTACAAGCCTAACTATGTCCTTAAAAGACTTTAAATTAAACTTAAAGCTATCAAAAAAGCCATCGGCGATAGTTTCTCTTAAAATAGTTGCGTTTTCTAAAATACCGGAGCCTTCACCTTGCCTTACAACTTCATCTAATTCCATTTTAGTCACAGACTTGTTGTAATTTAGACTTAGTGTTTTTTCGTCCAATGCAGGACTTAAATCTAATTTTATTGGAGGTAATTGGGCTGTATCTCCTATTAAAAGCAATTTACATCTTTGACCTTGATACACATATTGCATTAAGTCGTCCAAAAGCGATCCATTTTCAAAAAGTTTAGAATCACTTGGCGAATCTGGTATCATCGAAGCTTCATCAACAATAAAAATAGTGTCTTTATGTTTATTTGGTTGTAACACAAATTTTACACCTCCACCCTTTTCTTTTTTCGGAAAATATATTTTTTTGTGGATAGTAAACGCCTCTTTTTTAGAATAATTGGAGATAACTTTAGCTGCTCGACCCGTTGGAGCCATCAAAACTGCACTTTTTTTTGCGTGCCACAAATTTGTCACAATCGTACCAATAATGGTGGTTTTACCAGTACCAGCGTAACCTTTTAACAAAAACACGCCATTTTCTTTATCATTTAAAATAAACTCAGAAAGTTGTAAAAGTAAAATATCTTGTTTTGAGGTTGGATTGAACGGAAAATGCTGTCTTATAAGGGAATAAAATTGAGAACTGGTCATTAAATAGTGTGGATTGAAAACTTTTTATCAAATATATAAATCATTTTTACCAACAATGGTTTTTACGAATAAAAAAAAATTGTAGATTTGTCACAGACCTTAATTAAATTTAATAAAATACTTATGATAAAATTAGCACTTATTATACTTGGAGCAATTTTACTAACAATTTTGATTGTTTGGCTTATTGACAAATTTATTCCAACAAAAGCAAAACCATTTATTACCATCGCACTTTGGGCACTTATTGCTTATTTAGGATTCTTAACTTTTAACTCTGTATATGGAGAAATTAAGTTTAACCAATTAAAAGAAAAAAGATACAGAGCAGCTATTGAACGTTTAGTAGACATTAGAGATTCTCAATTAGCACACAGAACTGTTACAGGTAAGTTTACTAAAAGTTATGATACTTTAATTAAATTTATTGAAAACGGTAAATTCACATTAATAGACAGAAGAGATTCTACAGTTATTGATGTTGAAGCTACAAAACGTTATGGTGGTGTAACAACAACTAAGGAAATTGTTATTACAGATACAATCGGATTTGAGCCTGTAAAAAATCGTTTGTTCAAAGGTACTGATAGATATAAGCAAATGATGAATGTACCTCTTGGAAAAGAAGGAACTAAATTTACAATGAACGCAGGAGAGATTGAAGACGAGAAAGGAAATAAAATTCCTGTATTTGAAGCGTTTGTAAAAAAATCAGACATTTTATTTGATCAAGATAAAAACTTAGTACTTAAAGAAAGTCAAGTAATATCTGTTGAAGGAGTAAATGGAGATGCACTACGTGTAGGATCTATGGATGAAGTTAAAACTATCGGAAACTGGCCAAAAACTTATGGCAGTAACGACTAGTAATAATAACGAATTAACCAACTTAGAATTGTCCATTCAAATTAGTTTGAGTGGACATTCTTTTTGTGTTTTAGATACAAATACAAAAACTATAGTTACACTTAAATCTGAACGCTTTTCTGTTAAGAAAACGCCATCAGAATTATTAGATGCTATCAAACATCTTTTTAATACAGAAACTGTATTAAAACAGCCTTTTAAAGCTATAAATGTCATACATGTTAATGATTGGTCCACAGTTGTTCCAAAACCATTATTTAATGAAGACACTTTAGCCGATTATTTAAAATTTAATACTAAAATTTTAAAAACTGATTTTATAACGTTTGATGACATCCATCCAAACGATAGTGTTAATGTTTACGTGCCTTTTACTAACATTAATAACTTTATATTTGATCAATTTGGCAGCTTTACTTACAATCATTTTTCTACTATTTTAATAGAACAATTATTGACCTTTGAAAAACACAGCAATACTCCAAAAGTTTATGTCCATGTGTCAGACACAAATTTTGAAATTATTGTTATCAATAAAGGAAAGCTAACGCTGTACAATACGTTTGAACACCAAACAAAAGAAGACTTTATTTATTATTTATTGTTTACCTTAGAGCAATTACAGCTTAACCCAGAAACCATAGAAGTATTGTTTTTAGGTGAAGTAACCAAGGACAGTCCGTTGTTTGAAATAGCTTATAAATACATCAGACACGTATCTTTTGGCAATAGAATGGACACTTACGCTTTCGCGGAAAAACCAACACACAATCACTCAAATTTCACATTACTAAAAAGCTTATAATGCGCATTGTATCAGGACAATTTAAAGGAAGAAGAATCACTGCTCCAAAAAAGCTACCTGTAAGACCTACAACAGACATGGCCAAAGAAGCCTTGTTTAACATTTTAAATAACCAATATTATTTAGATGACATTTCTGTATTGGATTTATTTGCAGGAACAGGAAACATAAGCTACGAGTTTGCCTCTAGAGGTACAGAAAATATTTTAAGTGTAGATCAAGATCATGGTTGCATTAAGTTTATTAACGAGACCGCTGCTAGCTTTGAAATGGACATACAAACTATAAAAAGTGATGTATTTAAATTTTTAGAACGAAGCAAACAACAACATACTATTATTTTTGCGGATCCGCCTTATGATTTTTCTGTTGAAGATTTCACTAAAATTCCAGATTTAATATTTGCTAATAATCTTTTAGAAACTGACGGTTTACTTATTGTAGAACACTCTAAATATACAGACCTATCAGGCATATCAAATTATAGCCACTCTAAAAGTTATGGCGGAAACACCTTTAGCTTTTTTGAAAATATAACTTCAGACGAAGAAGAGTAAAAACAAAAAACCATCTATTTCTAGATGGTTTTTTTTATAAGTAAGTAAATCTATAAGCCGGATTTTGTACTTCCTAAGAAGCCCCTATCATTTATCTGAGCTTGCTGTTACCAACACGCTTTAGCTACCTACCCTCTAACAATCGCGCGTGTACGCTCAAACGTTAGTATACATGGTATTGCACCTCATAGAGTTTACCTGGTTTCACTACAGCATGACCTGTACATTCTTTCTGTTGCACTTTTCCTCACCTCTCGGCGGATGGCTGTTAACCACTATGATTACACTACGGTGTCCGGACTTTCCTCTTTAAAATAAATTTAAAGCGATAAGGCAATTTACTGAAAGCAAAACTACAATAAACTAGACATTTTTAAAGCTATAATCTTTAAATTGTTTCCACTTTAAAGATTAATACTGTTTTGTTGATAACTATAAATAAAATCACAGTTTAGACTTCTTAATTAGCCTTCTATTTTTTAAATTTGTTACATCTTAATAATAGCATCAAAAAGACGCTAAAATAAATTTTGTAGCATTGGAACACTTTGTAGTATCGGCAAGAAAATACAGACCACAAACCTTTAAGGATGTTGTTGGACAATCTGCTATTACCAATACACTACTTAATGCTATTGAAAACAATCACCTAGCACAAGCTTTATTATTTACGGGTCCGCGTGGGGTTGGTAAAACAAGTTGTGCACGTATTTTAGCAAAAATGATTAACAGTGACGGTAACGAAACTGGAGAGGAAGATTACGCCTTTAATATTTTTGAACTAGATGCCGCATCAAACAACTCGGTTGATGATATTAGAAATTTAACAGACCAAGTCCGTATACCACCACAAGTTGGAAAATATAAAGTCTATATTATTGACGAGGTCCACATGTTATCTCAAGCTGCCTTTAATGCCTTTTTAAAAACGTTAGAAGAGCCACCAAAACATTGTATTTTTATTTTAGCAACTACAGAAAAGCATAAGATAATTCCAACCATTTTATCACGTTGTCAGATTTTTGATTTCAAACGTATTACTGTTAAAGACGCTAAAAACTATTTAAAATATATTGCTAAAGAACAAGGTGTAAATGCTGAGGATGACGCCTTACATATCATCGCTCAAAAAGCTGATGGTGCCATGCGTGATGCCCTATCTATATTTGATAGAGTTGTAAGTTTTGCAGGTAAAGAACTTACAAGGCAAGCTGTAACTGAAAACTTAAACGTTTTAGACTACGAAACCTATTTTGAAAGCACAGAGTATATCTTAGAAAATAAGATCCCTGAACTGTTGATACAGTTTAATAAAACTTTAGCAAAAGGTTTTGATGGTCATCACTATATCGCTGGATTAGCCTCTCACTTTAGAGATTTGCTAGTTTGCAAAAACCCAACTACTATAGAGCTGTTAGAAGTTGGTGAAGACACCAAAAACAAATACTTAGAACAATCTCAAAAAGCAAGTCAAGACTTTTTAATAAAAGGAATTAACTTGGCTAACGACTGTGACTTAAAATATAAGAGTAGTAAAAACCAACGACTCTTAGTCGAATTAACTTTAATGCAACTTGCCTCTATCACTTTTGATGGAGAAAAAAAAAATAGTAGTCGGTTCATAATTCCGCCATCTTACTTTAAAAAAATAGGCATTACTCCTGTAAAGGTTAATGTACCGCAAGCTGCTGTACCTGTTGTAAAAGCAACACCTACTCCACAACAACCCGCTAAACCTGTAACACCTAAAATTGTTTTAGAAAACGGTATAGCCTCTAAAACAAAACGTACTTCTGGTTTATCTTTAAAAAGTATCAGAGCTAAAAAGGAACATCAAATTAGACAATTAGATGTTGTTGTGGACGAAGAAAACTTACCAAGAGAACCATTTAATCAAGATGAATTAACTGAGGTTTGGAATGCTTTTGTAACTAAAATTGAAGGCGAAGGTAAATTTAACTTAGCCTCTATCTTATCTATTGACAAGCCTACTTTGGCACCTGATGGATTTTCTATTCAACTAACGTTTCCAAACGCGACAAACAAAGTTGAAGTGGAGCGTCAGTCTTTTGATCTCATGTCTTATTTACGTAAAAACTTAAAAAATTACGATATCACATTAGATATAACTATTAATGAAGAATTAGATACTAAATATGCCTATACGCCTCTAGAAAAATACGAGAAGCTAAAGGAGAAAAACCCTAATTTAGAGCTATTGCGTACCACTTTTGACTTAGACGTTTAACTATGAACAAATTTGCTTTTTTACTATTTGCGCTAATCCTTGTTTTATTAAGTTGTGATGGTCGTCATCATGTTAATAAAAAACCAAGGGATATTCTTATTGAAAAAAACCTATATCAATCCTTTGCAGAACAGACACAATACTTCCCAGAAAGCTATACTGAAACAAGCACAGATACCATTTTAAGCAATGGTTACAGAGTTACAATAAAAAGTTACACAGACATGACTAAAGCTGTGTTACAATCTTTTGAAGAAGACTATATAACTAACAATAATTACTATAGAGAATTTGTCTCTGAAATTGAAGTTTTCAAAGATGATAGACCAATATTTAAGCAAGTCATGGATGACAATTTTCTGTCTGAAAAAGTTAGCGACTATGTAAGCACTGAGATTTATATAGACCAACAAAAAAGCTTGGAAACAAACAAAGTACACATTATTGCATCCCAATGTATTCCTAGATCAACAAATTGCCCAACATACAATTTAACTATTGAAGCAAATGGGGATTACAACATAACAAAACAGAGTTAACTTTTAACACCTAAGACATGCTAGGACTTAAATTACCAACAGATCCACGTTGGGTAAATATAGTAGAAAAAAACATAGAAGAAATCTTAACAGATCATGCTTACTGCGAGCAAAAAGCAACAAGTACAGCAATCTCCTTAATAGTTAGTTTTCCTGAATATACCGATCTAGTACAAGAAATGGTTGCTTTGGTTAAAGAAGAGATTAGCCACTTTAAAATGGTCCATGATTTGATAATAGAAAACGGTTGGATTTTAGGTCGTGACCGCAAGGACGATTACGTTTTAAGATTGATTACCTTTTTTCCTAAAGGAGGGAGTAGAACAACACAGTTAGTGCATAGACTGTTATATGCTGCATTGATAGAAGCTAGAAGTTGTGAACGCTTTAGATTATTGTCTGAAGAATTAGAGGATAAATCTTTAGCTGAGTTTTATCGTAAATTAATGGTTAGTGAAGCTAACCATTACACCATGTTTTTAGGATTTGCAAGACAATATGGAGATCGTACAGAAGTTGATAAAAAATGGAATGATTTACTAGAATATGAAGCGCAAATAATGCAAGATTTAAGTAAAAAAGAAACCATACACGGATAAATAAAATTGCTAAATAAAAAAGCCCATTCTAAATTAGAATGGGCTTTTTTATTATAAAATATTATGTTTAGAATTTTACTCCAAAACCTATTTGCATGTTTGTGTTTTTTGCTTCTAAACCAGCATCATTATCATCTAAAACATTAGATAATCCATACGAATATCTAAAATCAATAAAAAATTCGTCAGTAATTAAATACTCTAAACCTCCTAATACCGAAAAACCTAAATTTCTCAATCCGTCTTCATAAGAATGCCCTTTTAAAGCCGCTTGAGGACCTAAACCAACAGATAAAGCTGAGTCTATTTTATATTTAAAAAATAATGGCACTTGAATATAATTGATACGTAACTCTTGATCTTTTGCTCCTTCTGCAGAAAACTGAACTTCTGGTGCAAAAGAAAATGAATCCGTTAAACTATATTCGCCAAAAAAACCAATAGCAAATCCATTTCTATGTGCATTTGCAACTCCAGCGGGTACACTAGGATCAAAATCTAAATTAGAAATATTATATCCAGCTCTTACACCGTATAACGCGTCTTGTGCATACCCATAAAACGAGGCTAAAACAAAAGTTAATAGTAAAATAGTTTTTTTCATGTTTTGAAAACTTAAATTGGTTTATTTAATACTTGATTGTAGAAGTAAAGATATATTTTTTTCAATAATATGATACATTAAATAGATAAAATGTATTATTTTAACTTTGTATGACTAGAAACAGTATCATTATACATACTTTTTATGATACCATCTGCAAGTCCAATTTTGGGTACATAAATATCTTTTGCACCACACCATTTCATTGCTGACAGATAAATACGTGTTGCTGGAATAATAACATCTGCCCTATCTTGATTTAAATCTAGAATAGAAATACGCTCCTCGTAAGAATACGTTTGAAGCATGTTATAATAAGAGGTTAAGTAAAAATAAGACAATGGTTTTCCCATGGCTTTACCAGAGACTTTAAATATCTTATTTATGTTTCCTCCGGATCCAATAACCTCTATTTTTTCATATTTTACAGTCTCAGATTTAATCCAGTTTTCAAGTTCTAACCAAGCTTCTTTTTTCACCATATCGTTTAATAAACGGACGGTTCCGATTTTAAACGATTTGGATGCTGTTTTTTGACCTTTATCAATTACAGAAAACTCCGTGCTCCCTCCACCAACATCTACATAAAGATAAGTCTTATTGGCATCTATATACGACTGCAAGTCTGTAGCTGCAATTATGGCAGCCTCCTCTTCGCCTTCAATAATATCTATTTGAATTCCTGTTTTTTGTTTTATAAACTTAGCAACTTCTCTTCCATTATTTGCTTCTCTCATTGCTGATGTTGCACATGCTTTATACTTTACAACACCGTGGGTTTTCATTAACAATTTAAACGCATGAATGGTATCCAACATACGATTAACGTTGTATTCTGAAATCTGCTCTTTAATAAATACATCTGCACCCAAACGCACCGGAACCCTAACTAACGAGCTTTTTTTAAAACGCGTTGGCTTATCTCTTTCTTCGACTATATTAGATATAAGTAATCTAACCGCATTGGACCCAATATCTATAGCTGCATATTTTTGAATATTAAGCATCTAATTTATTTTTTAAATAGGTGTAAGCTTCAAATTGAGACCTACATTTAGGTTCGTTATTTCTTTTATAAGTATTGTTTTGTGCTTTGTTTAAAATCCTAGCTTTTACATTATCCTTCCAACAAATGTGGAAGGTATCTATCAATTCTTCCTTAATTTCTTCGTCATAAATAGGACAACTTACTTCTACTCTATTTTCAATATTTCTAGTCATCCAATCTGCAGAAGAAATATACACTTTAGGTGCATTATCATTACAAAATACATATAATCTTGTGTGCTCTAAAAACTTATCTACAATACTAATAACCTCAATATTTTCGCTAATCCCTTTTACACCAGGAACCAAACAGCAAATACCTCTAACAATCATCTGTATCTTAACACCTGCTTGACTTGCTTCGTATAACTTGTCTACCATTTGGTAACTAGAAATACTATTCATTTTTAATTTAATGTAGGCAGGTTTTCCTTCTTTTACATTTTTGATCTCGGTGTCAATTAGTTGAAAAAACTTGTTTTTTGTATAATGCGGAGACGTAATTATATGTTTAAATCTATAAATTTTATAATTGACTTCAAAAAAGTTAAATACTTTATTTACGTCTTTTAAAATCTTTTGATTGGCAGTAAATAAGGTGTAATCTGTGTAAATTTTTGCTGTGGATTCGTTAAAATTTCCAGTACTTATAAAGCCATAACGTTTCAATTTATTATCTTCTTCTCTTTCTATCAAACACATTTTACTATGCACTTTTAATCCTTGCACACCAAAGATTAAATTAACACCTTCCCGCTGCATTTGTTCCGCGTAAGCGATATTAGCTTCTTCGTCAAAACGTGCTTGAATCTCCATAGAAACCGTCACTTTTTTACCGTTTTTTGCTGCATTAATTAAAGAACTTGCAACATGACTAATTTGAGCTAATCTATATATAGTAATTTTAATTGCTTTTACTTTAGGATCTAAAGCAGCTTCTCTTAAAAATTTAACCACATAAGAAAAGGTATGATAAGGAGCATATTGCAAATAATCTTTTTTAGCAATTGCCTCAAAAATACTACCTTCTAGACTTAATCCTTTTACTTTTAATGGTACAATTTTTTCGTACAATAAATCTTTACGTCCTAAACTAGGAAACCCCATGTAATCTCTACGATTATGGTATCTACCTCCAGGGATAATACTATCCGTATTATCAATCCCCATTTTATCCATTAAAAATGCTAACGTAGGTTTATCAATGGTTTTATCGTAAACAAATCTAACCGGCTCTCCTTCTTGTCTATCCTTTACACTGTCACTGATTTTTTCCATAAAACTCTTGGTCAAATCACTATCTAGATCCAACTCGGCATCTCTAGTAATTTTAATCATGTGAGCTGTAATTTTTTTGTAATCAAAAATGTTAAATATATCGTCTAAAAATAAACGTAACAGATCATCCAACATTATAATATTGTCTGTATCCCCGTTTTTGGGTAATACAACAAAACGATCCATGCTTTTTGAAATTTCTATTAAAGCATATTGATTACTACCATCTTCCATATACATATTAACAGCAAGATAAGCTGCACTGTCTTTAAGATTTGGTAACTTTATTTCAGAATTTAAAACAATAGTAACTAACGCAGGACTCACTTTTTCTAAAAAGTAACTTCTAAGGTATTGCTTTTGAGTTTTTGAGATTTTAGTTTCTCTTAAAATGAAAATATTTTCTGCTTCTAATTTTTTCTGAATATCATGTAATATTTTCAAACTTTCGGTTTGATGTTTAATAACCGTGTTTGTTATAATATCCAAAAGCTCTGAAGCCTTAATACCACCTAACTGACTTTTACCAGCTTTTCCTGCATAATCAATACGTTTGACAGTTGCATAACGTACTTTAAAAAATTCGTCTAAATTATTAGAGAAAATACCTAAAAAACGGAGTCTTTCTATTAACGGAACAGACTCGTCTGCAGCCTCTTGAAGCACACGATGATTAAATTGTAACCAACTTAATTCTCTGTTTACATATTTATTATCGATAATATGGTTAGTCATTATTTTCAGAATTTACTACAAATATATCTAATTAGATTGTCTATTTTAAATGTTTTGGAAATACAATTTTTGTGGTTTTACCATTTTGTATATTTTTCCATGAGTTTTGATCAAATTCTATTTGTACAAAACCTGACGTTGCTACGTTGTCAATACTTATGCTTCCTAGAGAGTTACATAAATTTGTTAAAGCAAAATTATGCCCAAAAAGCATTAAAACGGTAACAGAATCATCGCATGTTTTAATAGCGTCTAAAACCGATGGTCCTGAGAAGTCATAAAGTGCTTTTTTTACTTCAAAATTGACGTTTTTCAATTCCAATATATCGACGAACAACGTTGCTGTCGATTTTGTTCGTTGTGAAGAACTACAAAAAATAACATCTGGTTTTAATAGAATAGTTTTTAAGTGTTTAGAGACTAAAAGCGCATCATTTACCCCTCTTTTTTTTAATGGTCTGTCATGATCATTCACTTGAAATTGCCAAGAAGATTTAGAGTGTCTAATAAATTGTAAAACTTTGTTCATGATTGTAGTTAAAATACGTGTTTTTACGTTTAACGGTTTAAGCAACACCTTTTATCGGTTTTATATGTGCTATAACATATATATTTGATTAGACACCTAAATCAGCTTTCTTTTGTTAAAGAATTAGTTAAATTTGTCCCTGAATATAAGTAATTACAGAATACCTACGTTTGTCACTATGTGGCACCTCCCTTAAACTGTAGCATATTTTGGCTGAAATGATTAGTTAAAAATATATAATATAACGCAGTAAAGACATGTAATGTTATGGGAATACAACATTCTCTTTTATTATTTAATCGTAATACACTTACAGCTTAATGCTGTAGGTGCTTTTGTGTTTGTTATAGATTTTACAAAAAAAAATAAGATATAAGTTAAAAAATTATAAATTTTGAGAAAAATAGAAAATAATTTGAAATATTCAAAATCAGTGTTAGCTATGCTAATCGGATTGATGTTTAGTTGTTTTGCATTTGCGCAAACGCAATCACCTTCTATCCGAACAGGTGTTACCTTCCAATGGTCCGATAATCAACTTGGTGGAATTAGTAATCCAGCTACAATAAATTCTGTTACTGTAAACGGAGACGTATATAATACGTTTGTTGTACCGACATCTTATGAGATGACAATTCTAGGTCCTGATGGAAACTCTCCAAACATGATTCTTGAAAACGGAACTACTTTGGCTAATACAAGTAGTGATCCAAACTGGAACACTAAAGCTTTGAGTGCTTTTCAAGACAAAAACTTAAATCATTATTTTACTGCCAATCCAAATGGAGAAGCGATGTGTAATAATTTTACCAAAGCAGAAATCTCCAATGCACAAAGACAAACTATTTTTTATAGCAATCCTATACCATCTAACCAAGGTGGTATTTTGGCAGTTACAGAAAGAGGTGGAAACAACTGTTTTTATGTTGAAGTATGGGGTACACCAGTTGGTGGAGGTCCAGAGCAACAATTAGGAAATACATTTGTTAGAAATTCTGGTGATTATAGAGATGGTTGTACTTTTGGACCGCCAATAAACCTTAATACCGATTATTGGAGATCTGGACGTTGTAATGAAAACGGACAAACTATTGGTATTGGATTATTTTATTTAAACTCTATTGCTCCTACAGGATCTAAAATTACTAAGATAGAATTTGTTGCTGCAACACGAGATCATGGTGATGGTAAATTTTTTCTACTTCAAAAATATGCGCTTGATGGCGATTTCGAAGAGTGTGTAAATGATACCGCTAGAGGTGAATTAAGCGAAATAGCAACTGCACCAGATAACTCTACATACAGTTTAGTATCTGGACCTAGTCCAGCTGGGCAATCTTTTTCTTTAGCTTCAAACGGAAATTACAGTTATGTACCAACACCTGGTTTTACAGGAACTGTTACTTTTCAATATCAAGTATGTCTACCTGCACCAAACCAATCCGTTTGTGATGTAGCAACAGTTACGTTAAATTATCAACCTTTACCTGCTAGTCCAGTTTTAGATATAAGTTGTAATAATACTAATGATACTAGTACAATTACGGTAACATCTCCTGTTGGTAGTCAATACACTTATTCTATTAATGGAAGTCCTTATCAAAGTTCTCCAACATTTAATAATTTAGCACCAGGGAGTTATACTGTATTAGTCTCTAACACACTTGGGTGTACTAGTTTTGCATCTACAACAATTAATAATGCTTTGGAGATATCTAATGTTGCCTTAACTAATGCTGCATGTGATACAGGAAATACCGGAGCTATTGATATTACAATTTCTGGTGGTACAAGTCCATTTACTTACGCATGGAGTAACAGTGCTCTAACACAAGACCTAAATAACGTTCCAACCGGAACCTATAGTGTTTTAGTAACAGACGCTAATGGTTGCGAGGCTTATATGGATAATATTATTGTTGGTTCTCAAGACAATGCTAACCCTGTAATTACAGTACCTAGTACATTAAGTATAGAAGGTTGTAATGCAAACGATATAACAGCTGCTAATACTGAGTTTAATTATAGTACTTCAGTTTCTAATAATGTCCTTACTACTTTTGGTACACTTTCAAATTATAATACATCAGATGATACACAAGTACAATCTGTAACTTATATAGATACTATAACATCTAACGCTAATTGTACTATAGTAGTTCGTAGAACTTTTACTGCAACAGATGATTGTGGTAATACTTCAACTGCTATTACTACAATTACAATTAAGGATACTACCGCACCTGATTTATCTAGTTGTAACCTAATTGCACAAACAAACGAAGAGTGCTCAAGTTCTGATAACAAAACTATAATAGATACTTGGAATACTGATAATATTAACTTATTACAAAATTGTAGTACCGATAATTGTACTGACTCTGCAGACCTAGTGGTAACATCTAACTATGTTTACTCTAATTTTATATATGACTGTGGAACTAGTGGTAGTATAACTGTAACTTATACTGTTAAAGATGAATGTAATAATACATCAACAACAAGTGCAACAATAACAATAGAAGACACTACAGGTCCAGATTTAGCTAATTGCGCAGACATTAATAAGACTATAGAATGTGATAATGTTTCAAATCAATCTGAAGCTTTCCAATGGAATAATGCTAACATAGCAGCATTAAGAATCTGTGGTACTGATGATTGTAACACGGACTCTGCAAACAATGTAACTTCAGATTTTAATTATTCTGATTTTGTAGCTAACGCTTGTGGAGGTGGAACAATAGAAGCTGAATACTCCGTAATTGATGATTGTGGAAATATTACACTAATAACAGGAATATTAACTATAGAAGATACGACCCCTCCTACTTTTAATGAAAATTTACCTGCTAATGATACTGTAGATTATGATGCTATTCCTAATGCTCCAACATTAACTGCTACAGATAATTGCGGAGATGCTAATGTTACTTTTAGTGAAACTACTACGGGTGATATTTGTACTGGAACAATAACAATTACAAGGACTTGGACTGCAACTGATGAATGTAATCTTACAACAGAGCACATACAAACGTTAACCGTAACACAACCTGTTTTAGGAGCTACTATCGCAACTGTAACAAATGTATTATGTAACAGTGAAGCAACCGGAAGTATTGATATTACAGTAACAGGAGGAACAGCTCCTTATACATATGTTTGGAATGATGTAAGTAATTCAACTAGTCAAGATTTATCAAATGTTTTAGCTGGTGCATATAATGTAACAATTACAGACGACAATGGATGTACTACAAGTGTTGGAGCTACAATCTCTGAACCTTCTAGTCCTCTTAGTTTAAACATAACAAAAGTAGATGCTACAACTGCCCAAGGTTGTGCAAATGGACAAGCTACAGCAATTGTATCTGGTGGTACAACAAATTACACTTATTTATGGAGTGCATCAGCAGGTAGTGCAACTACTGCTTCAGTAACAGGATTATCTGATGGAACGCATAGTGTAACTGTTACAGATGCTAATAATTGTACTATAACTCAAAGTATAGTAATAGAATGTGTTAATACATGTGATGCAGAAATTGCAATTACTAATGTTACTGATGTACTTTGTACTGGCGACACAACTGGTACGGGAACGGTAACAGCTAACTCTGATGCTAATCCAAGTGCTACTTTTACTTTTGTTTGGAACGATGGGAATTCTGATGTACAAACTGATACAGCTGTAACTTCTAGTACATTAGCCAATTTATCTGCTGGGGTATATTCTGTAAGCGTAACAATTGATGGAACAGTTTGTCAAGCTGTTGCTAAAACTATTTCTATTACAGAACCTAGTAATGCTTTAAATGTTACTGCTACAACTACTGATGAGTCTGGTCCTACCACTGGTGATGGTACTGCTACTGCAATAGTAACTGGCGGTGTAGCTCCTTATACTTATTCTTGGACTCCTAATGGAGAAACTACTGATGCCCTTACAGGGCTTAGTGCAGCAGAATACTGTGTAACTGTAACCGATGCTAATGGTTGTACAGATACTACATGTGTAACTGTAAACCCAGGGTCTTGTAATAATCTATCTGTAACAGGATCTTCTAATCCTGCAATATGTTTTGGCGAAAGTAATGGTAGTATAACAGCTACTGTAACTGGTGGATCTGGAAACTTTAGTTACTCTTGGGATACTATTTCTAATACCACGACTTCTGTTAGCAATTTACCTGCTGGAGATTATACTATTACAGTTACAGATAATGTAACTCTATGTACTACAAACACAACTATAACAATAAACGAACCTAATGTTTTAAGTTCGGCAATAGCAGTTACTAATATATTATGTAAAGGTGACGCTACTGGATCTCTTGATTTAGCTGTTAATGGCGGTAATGGTGGTTATACATTTTTATGGAATGACACTAATGCTTCAACTACTGAAGATTTAATTAATGTAGTTGCTGGTACTTATACTGTAACTATTACGGATTCTAAAGGTTGTGAAACAATAAACTCAGCAACAATATTAGAACCTGCTGCTGTTGTTTCAGCTTCAATTACAAGTCAAACTAACGTAGATTGCTTTGGTACTAATTCTGCAACAGTAACTGTTGAAGGTGCGGGTGGTATTGCGCCTTACAGCTACTCTATAAATAATGGTGTTAATTATGTGACTTCAGGAACTTTTAATGATCTTTCAGAAGGAAATTATACTGTTATCGTATTAGATGCAAATGGATGTACATTTAATCAACCGATTACAATAACAGAACCTACAGCTGCTTTAGAAGCTTCAATAACAAGTGTTACAAATGTATTATGTAACAGTGAAGCAACCGGAAGTATTAATATTACAGTAACAGGAGGAACAGCTCCTTATACATATGTTTGGAATGATGTAAGTAATTCAACTAGTCAAGATTTATCAAATGTAATAGCTGGTGCATATAATGTAACTATTACAGATGCTAACGACTGTACTACATCTATTGGCGCTACAATTACTGAACCTACTTCTGCTTTAAGTTTAAATATAACTAAAGTAGATGCGACAACTGCACAAGGTTGTTCTAACGGTGAAGCTACTGCCATAGTATCTGGTGGTACAGCAAATTACACATACCTATGGAGTGCTTCTGCTGGAAGTCAAACGACTGCAAATGCTACAGCATTATCTGATGGAACTCACAGTGTAACTATAACGGACGCTAATAATTGTACAATAACTCAAAGTATAGTAATTGAATGTGTTAATACTTGTGATGCAGAAATTGCAATAACAAATGTTACCGATGTACTTTGTACAGGTGACACAACTGGTTCTGGAACGGTAACAGCTAACTCTGATGCTAATCCAAGTGCTACTTTTACTTTTGTTTGGAACGATGGGGTTTCTGACGTACAAACTGATACAGCTGTAACATCTAGTACATTAGCTAGTTTATCTTCAGGTGTATATTCTGTAAGTGTAACGATTGATGGAACCGTATGTCAAGCGGTGGAAGAAACAATAGCTATTACAGAACCAAGTAATGCGCTAGACGTAACAGCTACAACAACGGATGAGTCTGGACCAACCACAGGTGACGGTACAGCGACAGCTGTGGTTACTGGAGGTGTTGAACCTTATAGTTATTCTTGGTCTCCTGGAGGAGAAACTACAGATGCAATCTCAGGATTAAGTGCTGGAGATTATACTATAACTGTAACAGATGCTAACGGTTGTACAGATTCTACTACAGTAACTGTTAACCCAGGGACTTGTAATAATCTATCTGTAACAGGTGCTTCTAATCCTGCAATATGTTTTGGCGAAAGCAATGGAAGTATAACAGCTACCGTAACTGGTGGATCTGGAAACTTTAATTATAGTTGGGATACCATTCCTAATACGACAACTTCTGTTAGCAATTTACCTGCTGGAGATTATACTATAACAGTAACGGATACTGTAACACAATGTACTACAAGTACAACGATAACAATTAACGAACCAAACATCTTAAGTTCTGCTATTGCTGTTTCTAACATACTATGTAAGGATGATGCTACTGGATCTTTAGACTTAGCGGTTAATGGTGGTAATGGAGGTTATACTTTTTTATGGAATGACACTAACGCTTCAACTACTGAAGATTTAATTAATGTAGTTGCTGGTACTTATACTGTAACTATTACGGATTCTAAAGGTTGTGAAACAACACAATCAGCAACAATATTAGAACCTGCAACTAGTGTTTCTGCAACTATTACAACTCAAACAGATATTGTTTGTGAAGGTTTAGGTACAATTATAATAGAAGGTGCCGGAGGTATTGCTCCTTACTCCTATTCTATAGACGGTGGAGCTAACTACCAAACAGATGGTACATTTGCTAGCTTACCTGAAGCTAACTACACAATAACAGTAGTAGATGCAAATGGATGTACAACAACAGTAACGACTGAAATACTTATTAACTG
>NZ_PJBW01000007.1:0-155911 GCF_002836085.1 Olleya sp. 1-3 | reverse complement strand
ATAAGGTATTGCTAATGCATTAGTCCCTGAATCTGCTTCCGCTTGTGTTAAATAATAACTTACTGCGTATGCAGGGTTACCACCACTTATTTCGTTGTTTTTAAGGCTTAAATCAATTGAAGTTAAACCATCAGGCGTACCATTATCACAAACAATTAAAGGGGTTGGAGTTACTGCTACAGGTTCTGGATAAACCGTTACTGCAACATTAGTCGTTGTAGGACAAGCTCCACTAGTTGAATAATCAATACTATAAGTTGTATTAGAAATACCTCCAGTAATTAATCCGGTAGCCGCGTCTAAAACAACAGTATCTCCTGCTACTGGTGGTGAATTAAAAGTAAAAGCACCTCCTGTTAATCCTGTAATAGTCGCTATTGCACCATCACAAGTAGGAGTATATGTAAATGAAGAGTCATCTGCCGAAAGTACATTCAGCACCTGAGTGCTAGTCCCTGTACAAGCACCAGCTGTGGTATACTCTATAGTATAACTTGCTCCTGGTGTTGCAGAAGTTACCGTTCCGGTATTCACATCTATAACAGCTGAATCTGAAACCGCAGGGTTAAATGAATAAGTCCCGCCAGATGTAACTACAGAGTCCACTGTACCTCCATTACAATCCGCTAACACAGTAAATCCTGGATCATCTTGATTTAAAACCGTTACATTTTGGAAACTATCATCTGGACAAGGTCCTGACGTCGTGTACTGAACAGTATAAGTTGTTCCAGAAACACCTGAAGTAACCTCTCCAGTTGCTACATCTATAACTGCACCATCAGAAACTGATGGATTAAAAGCAAATACACCTCCAGTGTCTCCAATTATATTCATTGTTGCTCCATCACAATTTTCAATAACAGAGAATGTTGCATCTTCCGAAGCAAAAACGGTTACATCTTGAGTACTACTTTCCGGACAACTTCCTCCTGTAGTATATTCAACAGTATATGTTGTACCCGATGTACCGGCAGTAATTGTTCCGGTAGCTGCATCAATAACAGCTCCATCTGTAGGTATTGGATTGAAAGTAAATGTACCACCTGGAGTAACTACTGTATCTACAGTACCTCCATCACATGTTGGTAACATTGTAAATGAGGCATCGTCAGTAGTCTGAACAAGTAAAACTTGATCTGTAGAAGACGGACATACGCCTGCTGTCGTGTATTGTATTGTATAACTAACACCACTAAGTCCATTAGTAACTTCTCCTGTAGCTGCATTTATTGTTGCACCATCTCCTAAATCAGGATTTAGAGTAAATGTTCCACCTGTTGTGGCAACAGTACCAATAGTTCCACCGGAACAATTTGGCGTTACTGTAAAAGAGGAATCATCATTTGCAGTTACAATTAGGTCAAAAACAGGTGTTGGAGACGCAATATAACATGCAGCATCACCAGCCACTTGAACTCTAACATAAATAGGTTGTGGATTTACGGTATTGGTATAATCACTAACTAAAGCAGTACTTGCTATTCCCGCGTCTGCATCTGCAAAACTTAAATAATAAGTAACAATAAAGTTAGCAGAAGATTGTGTCCCTAAAATAAATGGATTTTGACTTTCTAAATCAAAAGGTGCAAATCCATCATTTGATGGATCATCACAAGTAACCATGTCTGGCGCAGGATTAATTGTTGGTTGAGTCGTTATATTTAAAGTAAATGTTTCCGTTTCAAAACAACCTGATGTTAAATATTCTATTCTAACATAAATAGATTGAGGCACTCCTAACACAGCAGTAGAACTATAACTATTTGGTGTTGCAATCGCTCCTGTACCACTTGTTGCATCCGCTAGACTTTCGTAATAAGTGATGTTTAAATCACCAGCTATAGCAGATGAAGCAGTCATAACAGCATCGTTTTGAGTCAAATCAAAAACAAATGGTGCAGCACCTGGATTACATAAAAACAAATCATTTGGTAAATCATTATCTATTTCTGGTAAAACATCGATACAAACAACTTCAGTATATTCACATCCAAAATCATCCGTAGTTCTATAAGTATAACAGTGTGTACCCGCTGTTGCTGGCTGTACCGTTATATCATTACCTGTAGTAGCAGTAATTGAAGAATCTGCATCCCATCCTTCTGTCACCGTTGTTGGTGTAAAAGATAATTCTGGCGGTTGTAATGCCGGATCAAACTCAATACTCCAAGAAAAGATATACCCATTATCAATAGCTTGATTATCTACCACTCTAATAGCCCAATCTCCATTTAATGGACTACCTAACAAAGCATTAAAACTTTCTACAGGCAAATAAGTTCCTGGTGCATAAGAATTACCTGCTGGGTTTGTACCTGCTGTAACAATTGGGGCATTAGCCAATATAACTGCACCTGAACTTGAAAAACAGTAATCAGCACCTATACCTGGTGTATTAGACCCATCATCATTAGCTCCTCCAAAGTAAGTTCCTCCACCTGCTCGAGCAAATAGTCTTACTTCAAGTCCTGTTGGACCTGTGATGAAAATATCTAGATCTCCAGAAAAAGAATGCTCCATGTTAATACAAATAGATACTAGTTGATTTACATCTGTGAGTGTTTGTGCAGAATCATAACAATCCACTGTAATAGCTGTTTCGTAAGATGCTCCGCTACCATCAGGTAAAAATGTTGTACCACTTACTGGTGGTGTACAGTCATTAATAAATTCCACTGGATTTACAATACCATTTAAAGTTGTAGAGTCTCCAAAACAAATAACACTATCCACTGCGTCAGTTCCTGTAAAATCAGGAGTTGTACCAACTTGTATTACTTGATTAATTAGATTAGTATTATTACATCCGTCAGGGTCCGAACTAGTATTAGTATCAGTAACATTTAAATTAACAATATACACACCTGGCGTACTATAAGAAAACGTAGCAGATTGTCCAGCAATAAAATTACCATCACCTAAATCCCACTCGTAACTAGCCCCAGTACCATCTACTGAAAATGTTGCGCTTCCGTCTAAAGTAATAGGCTCATCAGGACAGACTCTAATATAACCATCGCCATTTGGGGCTGGTGTTGCTGTATCAATCTGAGAAACTATTGTTTGACAAGGTTCAAAACAAGAAATGGTTGCTGCCCAACCCGATGCGTTTGGTGCCCCATCAGAGATAAACTGAATCGTTAAGCACCCTGAAACGTTATCTTGAGTCGCACTTACAAAACCTGGACTAGCTCCTCCTCCTCCTCCTGAGAAGGTTCCAAATACTGGAGCTGAAATATCGTCTCCATTAAAAATAGTCATGACATCCGTATTTAAACCCGTGCTAAAAGCGGTAAAATCTAACTGCACAAGATTACCAGGAGAATCTGGACAAATAGTTAAAATAAAACTTTCGTTATCACCATAATTAGCTGATGGCCCTCCCGAATCGTAAAATACACCACCACATTGATTAACGGTAGCGGTTTGCATTAATACATCTTGAGAGAAAGCGATAAATGAATTTAATAATATAAGAGCTACTAAAAACTTTTTCATTGGTATATGTTTATGATATAATAGTCAGTGTAATCTAACTAATAAATTATTTTCTAAAGGTTTGCGATTTGATAATTATGAAGTACTCAGTATTATCAATTCTATATATGCTAGAACCTACTCCAAAAAACTGAAGGTTATATTTTAACACATTAAAAGTTGAAGCATCATAAGATGCATCAGCTACAAGGTTTTTATTATAATTATTAAAAAGACCAACCTCACTTAGCAACTTATACTTTGCAGTATTACCAACTAAACTTGTTATTTTCTCAATAGATACTCTATTTCTAAGTAAATGCTTAAAATCTTTAATACGCTGAGGGTAGCTTAACACATACGTTTGTAGCTTATCTTGATACACTTCTTTAAGCATAGCCATCTCTGATGATGTTAAAGGTGCCTCAACATTTTTGTTGTATTTAACTAATTGTGTTTTTGCTTTTTTTTTAGTTTGTGCCTCACTTTGTTGAGAAAACAACAATAAGCCAAATAATAGGGTATAGAAAACTCTAAGTCTCATGGTTTTTTTAGGATAAAATTAGATTCGAAAATTAAGAAAATTTTAATAAACAATATGTTAATACAGTTATCTAATTAACTTTTTTTTTACACTTATACATATAACAAGTACATTTAACAAAACCCTACCCTCAATCAAATTTATTTATTGTTTATCTTTGCAAACTATTTTAAACACCATTTTACAGACTTTATTTAAATGAAGATTGAAAACAATATAGACGACAACGATGCTATTGGCGAAAACCATATTGGCACAAATCACGATACTCCATTAAGAGCCGATGCTTTTGACTTATCAGATGCTGATAAAATTGAAAGCATAAAAAAAGACGTCACTAAAATATTAGAGACTTTAGGTTTAGACTTAACTGACGATAGCTTAAAAGGTACACCTAACCGTGTTGCGAAAATGTTTGTTAACGAGATTTTTGGAGGGTTACACCCAGATAAAAAACCAAAAGCATCGACTTTTGATAACAAATATCAATACGGAGAAATGCTAGTAGAAAAAAACATAACCGTTTACTCTACTTGCGAGCATCATTTACTTCCAATAGTAGGACGCGCACATGTTGCTTACATCTCTAACGGAACTGTAGTTGGACTTTCTAAAATGAATCGTATTGTAGATTACTACGCAAAACGCCCACAAGTACAAGAGCGTTTAACAATACAAATTGTAAAAGAATTACAAAAAGCTTTAGGTACGGATGATGTTGCTTGTGTTATAGATGCAAAACATTTATGTGTAAACTCTAGAGGAATTAGAGATATTGAAAGCAGCACAGTAACTTCAGAATTTGGAGGGCAATTTAAAAAGAAATCTACTAGACACGAATTCTTAGAATATATTAAACTAGAGACAAAATTTTAGTAAACAGCAATGGAACTTTACAAACATCAAAATATAAAAATATACAACTCTTTATCAGGAGAAAAAGACAACTTTAAATCTATTAACGAGGGTTATATTGGCATGTATGTTTGTGGACCAACCGTTTACAGTAACGTCCATTTAGGAAACGTTAGAACCTTTATGTCCTTTGATGTGATCTTTAGATATCTTAAACATCTTGGATACAAAGTCCGCTATGTTAGAAATATCACCGATGCCGGACATTTAGAAAATGATGCGGATGCTGGCGAAGATAAAATTACTAAAAAGGCAAGGTTAGAAGAGATTGAACCTATGGAAGTTGTACAACGTTACACAGTAGATTTTCATAACATATTAAATACATTTAATTTTTTACCACCAAGTATAGAGCCTACTGCAACCGGTCATATTATTGAGCAGATAGAGTTAATTAAAACCATTATTGACAATGGTTTTGGTTACGAGGTTAATGGCTCTGTATATTTTGATGTACATAAATATAACGAAACTAACAATTACGGCATTTTAAGCAAACGTAAGTTAGAAGATTTAATACATAACACTAGAGCACTAGACGGGCAATCGGACAAGAAAAATCCACAAGATTTTGCCCTTTGGAAAAAAGCCGAACCTACGCACATCATGCGTTGGCCATCTCCTTGGAGTGACGGTTTTCCTGGATGGCATTTAGAATGTACTGCTATGAGTACTAAATATCTTGGGGATCATTTTGATATCCATGGTGGCGGAATGGACTTAAAATTCCCGCATCACGAGTGCGAAATCGCTCAAAATCAAGCAGCACTAGGAAAATCTCCAGTAAACTATTGGATGCACGCCAACATGCTAGAGCTTAACGGACAACGCATGTCTAAATCTACGGGTAATACTGTAAATCCTGACGAGTTATTATCCGGTAATAATGCCTTTTTTAGTAAAGCCTATACACCAAGTGTTATTAGATTTTTTGTAGCACAATCATCATACCGTAGCATTTTAGACCTTACTGATGACGGGTTATTAGCCAGCGAAAAAGGGTACAATCGTTTGATGGAAGGCGTAAGCCAACTAGACCATTTAAAAACATCAAAAACATCTACATTAAACATTGAAGCTTGGAAGCAAAAATGTTATGATGCCATGAATGATGATTTTAACACACCAATTGCAATTGCAAACTTATTTGAAGGAGTTAAATACATCAATCAAATAAAAGAAGGAACTGAGACAATTTCAGCGCAAGATTTAGAAACTTTTAAAGCAACAATAAATGCTTTTGTATTTGATATTTTAGGATTAAAAAATGACAAAGCAGCAGCCGGAACTGGAACAGATAAATTAGCAGGAGCCGTACAACTATTAATCAAATTACGTCAAGAAGCTAGGATCAATAAAGACTTTGCTTTATCCGATCAAATCAGAGACGAGCTAGCGGAAGCAGGAATACAACTTAACGATGGTAGAGAAGGCACAACCTTTTCTACAAACTAAATAAATTACCCAAGTCCTTTCTTCAAGAAAGGACTTTTTTATTATGAAAAAAATAATAATCGCACCATTCCTCTTTTTAATTAAGGTTTATCAAAACCTCATCTCTCCATTTACACCCGCAACTTGCAGATACCAACCTACCTGCTCAAGTTACACCAAAGAAGCCTTACAAAAACACGGATTACTTAAAGGATTAAAATTAAGCATTAAACGCATTTTTAGCTGTCATCCATGGGGCGGTAGCGGTTACGACCCAGTACCCTAATTATTTGGGCGTTTTAACAGGATGTCCGTTATATCTTTTTTAAGAAAAATAAAAAAGGATGCCACTTCCATCCCTAACGCCTCTGCGACAAGATTTAGTAATATCATTAAATTATTGCTAAACCTTTGCAAAGTAATTCTGATAAATACAGCATAAATACTATATTTACAACTCCAAAAAACAAACTATGTACATACTTAAATTTGATTGGAATCCTTTAACAGGAATCGACATAATAGGTAATTTTAAAATACACTTTTATAGCTTAATGTGGATAGCAGCATTTGTTATCGGGCACGCCATAATGAAACGTATTTTTAAACGCGAAAAAATAAATCTAGAATTTTTAGATCCTTTATTTATATACACCGTTTTAGCAACCATGCTTGGTGCACGTTTAGGACATGTTATATTTTATCAACCTGAATTATTTACTCAAGACTTTTTTAGTGTCTTTTTACCGTTTAAATTTAAAGGTGGATTTGAGTTTCAAGGCTTTCAAGGATTAGCAAGTCACGGAGCAGCAATAGGTATTATTGTCGGGATGTACTTGTACCGCAAAAAATACAACTACAAATCTTTAATGTGGATTTTAGACCGTATTGTTATACCTGTAGCTTCTGGAGCTATTTTTATAAGATTAGGTAATTTTATAAACTCAGAGATTATTGGAAAAGTAACCAACTCTGATTTAGGCGTTAGATTTGTACAAAACTTTTATAATAAATATGAAATTGTACAAAAAACAGGTATTGAAGACGTTAAAAAAGCCTATGCTTCTATAACTGATAATCCAAATATGGTCGAGCTATTAAACGCTGTACCTTATAGACATGCTGCACAATTATATGAGTCGTTTTGCTATATTTTTGTATTCTTAATTTTATGGTTTGTTTATACTAAAACAACCAAAAAAGATCAAACTGGATTTTTATTCGGGTTCTTTTTAATACTACTTTGGAGTGTTAGATTTTTTGTCGAATATGTTAAAGAACCACAAGGAGACGAATTTATTAATTGGTTTGGACTTAACACTGGACAATGGTTAAGTATTCCTTTTATTTTAATTGGTCTTTATTTTATGTTTATTTACAAACCAAAAACTGATATCAAATAATGAAACTATTTTTAAAACCTTATACTCTTATTTTAATTGTGCTTATCGCGTTTAGCTTTACATCTTGCAAAGAAGACAAAGCAATTACACCTGTTAAAATAGAATTTAAAAAAGAAGGAGAACTAACCCTTTTTAAAGGCACTACAGACACAATAATTAAAGTCTTCAATATTGAGGTAGCAAAAACGGATTACGAGATACAAACCGGTTTAATGTACCGTGACAGCATGAAGGATAACCAAGGGATGTTATTTGTGTTTCCAGAAGTAAGACAACGTTCTTTTTACATGAAAAACACACGTATGCCTTTAGATTTAATCTTCTTTGACCACAACAAACGTATTGTTAGTTTTCAAGAAAACGCAAAACCAATGGACGAAAGCGGTTTACCGTCTAACACGCCAGCACAATTTGTTTTAGAACTTAACGCAGGAATGGCGCAAAAGCTATTACTTGATGTTGGTGATAAAATGGACTATTTTGAATACATCTTAGAAAAGTAAAATTTTTATTTAAATTATATAAAAAGCCTAATTGTTACTATTACAATTAGGCTTTTTTTTGTGTTCTTAAATTTGCTTTATCTATACCTTGCACTAAATTTAACACCCATTAAACAAGACCATATTACTATAAAACAATAACACTTTTAGTATTTGAGGTTATAACTAACAGACTAAACGCTAACATTCGTTTAGTAAAAGTTTTATATTACGTCTGAGTTCGCGTTAAGGATTGATGTGGAAATCCTTTTTGTGAGGCACGAGCAAAAAGATTGTAACGGAAAGCCTGACGCACTTTTGCAACTAAAAGCAAAAGTGGGTAACGCCCTAAAAAATCATATGGATTGATTTAAAAAGATTGCTTAACTCTACTCGCAATGACGCAAAACAAAAAAGCCTTTCTAAATTAATAGAAAGGCTTTTTTATACTGTTTAGTTTATGACTACTTCACTACTGTTTCGTCAACTACTACTTCTTTCTTTTTTAATGCGTCTGCTGCATTTCCTTTTTTAACAAAGTCAAACATGATTGGCGTTGCTATAAATAAAGATGAGTAAGTACCTACTACTACACCAATAATTAAGGCAAACATAAATCCTCTAATTGAGTCTCCTCCAAAAATAAAGATTGCTAATAATACTACTAAAGTAGTTAAAGATGTATTTAACGTACGACTTAATGTACTACTTAATGAGGTATCAATTACTTTATCAAATGCCCACTCTGTATGCTCGTTAAAAAATTCACGAATTCTATCAAATACTACTACCGTATCATTTAATGAGTATCCAATTACTGTAAGGATTGCTGCTATAAATGCTTGGTCGATTTCCATTGAGAATGGCATAAACTTGTATGTTAAAGAGAATACCCCTAATACGATGATAACATCATGGAATACTGCTGCTACTGCACCAAGTGAGAATTGCCATCTCTTGAAACGAAATAAGATATATAAGAACACTACAACTAAAGATCCTAAGACTGCCCAGAAAGACGCTTGCTTAATATCATCTGCAATTGATGGACTTACTTTATATTGATCCATAATACCTACTTGCTTATTAGCTTTAGATAGGTCTTTAAAATCTTGGAAAGAAACACCTGTTAAATAAGGTTGTAATGCATCAAACATTTTAACTCTTACTTCTTCGTCAATTTCGTTAGCTGTTTCGTTAATTTTATATTTAGTAGATATTTTTAAGTTATTCTCGTCACCAACAGTTTTTACTGTAGCACTTCCAAAAACATCTTGAGAAGCTAAAATACCTTCTATTTCTGCTGCACTTACTGGCTCTGCAAATCTAACCTGCGTTGTACGTCCTCCAACAAAATCAATACCTTGATCTAAACCATTCATGAATAAAGATCCTAAACTTATAACTAATGCTACTGCAGAAATCATGTAAGCAACTTTACGTTTTTTAAGAAACTCTATATTAATGTTTCTAAATAAGTTTTTAGTTAAACCTGTTGAGAAGTCTAATTTTCCACCTTTGTCTGCATACCAGTCTACTAATAATCTAGTAATAAAAATTGCAGTAAATAATGATGTACCAATACCTATTAATAAAGTAGTTGCAAATCCTTTAATTGGACCCGTACCAAATATAAATAAGATTAATGCTGTTAAACCTGTTGTAATGTTGGCATCTAAAATTGAAGATAATGCATTACTAAATCCATCTTGGATGGCAGCTTTTTGATCTTTACCTTTGGACAACTCTTCCCTGATACGTTCAAAGATAAGTACGTTTGCATCCACAGACATACCAATTGTTAATACAATACCTGCAATACCAGGTAACGTTAATACTGCTCCAATACCTGATAATACACCAAAGATTAATAAGATGTTAAATAACATTGCGATGTCTGCAAATAAACCTGCTTTACCGTAGTAAAATGCCATCCATATTAAAACTAATGCTAATGCAATACCAAAAGACATTGTACCACTATCAATAGCTTCTTGACCTAAAGATGGTCCTACTACACTACTTTGAATAATCTGCGCACGAGCTGGTAACTTACCTGCACGTAATACGTTTGCTAAATCGGTAGCTTCGCTTAATTTAAAGCTTCCAGATATTTCTGTACTTCCTCCTGCAATTGGTCCAGAGTTTGAAGTTGGTGCAGAGTATACTGTTTTATCTAAAACAACAGCAATTTGACTTTGCGTTTTAAAAGCATCACCCGTCATTTGCTCCCAGATTTTTGCTCCTTTACTGTTCATTTGCATACTAACTACAACCCTATTACCTTGGTCATAAGATTGACGTGCATCTGTAACTACAGCTCCATTTAATGGTGGCTCGTTATCTCTGTTACCTTTTAATACATATAGGTCTATTAACTCACTATCTTCAGATGGCTTACCAAATAAGAATTTAGTGTACCTTAAGTCTGCTGGTAGTAACCCTCTAACTTCTGGCATTGCTAAGTAGCTAGCTACTTTTTCTCTATCTGCAATATTAAATTGTGCTAAAGTTGCACCAAAACCAGGTCCTGCAATTAGGTCTAATAATGGGTTAACTTCATTAATAGTTTCGTCTTGTTCTCCTGTAAGAGCAGCAATTGCTTTTTCCTCTTCAGTCATTTCTTTTTCTTCTGCGTCTGCAGTAGCGTCCGTCTTAGTAGTAGCGTTTAATTTAGTTTTTAATAAATCGTTTGCAGATAATAAAAACTGGCTAAATTGCTCTCCTTTTAGACCTTCCCAGAACTCTAACTGTGCTGTTTGAGTAATTAACTCTGTAGCACGTGCTACATCTTTAACACCTGGTAATTCTAATAATACACGTCCAGTGTTACCTAAACGTTGGATGTTTGGAGACGTTACACCAAACTCATCAATACGCTTACGTAATACTTCAAAAGCAGAAACGATTGACTCGTCAACCTTTGTTTCTAAAACTGCTTGCGCATCACTATTAGACATATTTAAGTCAATTTCTCCAACTAAAGATCTGTTAGCAAAGATATCTGGAGATGCTAATTTTTTATCTCCGTCAATATCTTCAAATGCTGTAAAGAAATCTTCTAAGTAGGTGTTTTGACTATCTTTTTGGATTTCGTCTGCATCGTCTAATGCTTTTCTGAATGTAGGATCCTTACTATCGTTTGATAATCCTACTAATAAATCTCTAACTGAGATTTGTAATATTGCTTCTAAACCACCTTTAAGGTCAAGACCTAACTTCATTGAGTTTTGCTTAACGTCCTCATAAGTGTTACCTAAGAAAACGCTTTCTTTTGAAGCTGCTAACGTATCTAAATACTTAGCCGCATACTCGCTTACTAGGTTGTTACGGTCTGTTGCTGAGGCGTCAATCTTACTTTCGGCCACTTGTGCTGCACTGTTTTCAATCGCATTATTTTTAAATGTGAAAGACAGTTGGTAAATACTTACCAACCCAAACAATACTGCAAATAATTTTACTAATCCTTTATTTTGCATGGTTTTGTTTATTTAGTCAATTTTTTTGATCGCGCAAATATATGGTATGCACGTAAATTTGACAATTATTTTTAATGGTTTAAAATGAATTGTTTATGACTCCAATAACGCGATGTTTTGAAGTCTATAAGGTAATATGATGTTATTGAAAAATATTAAGCAGTTGGTCCCGCTCTGCCTTCTGGTATATTGAAGGTCCCTTTATCTATACTAATAGAGATATTAGTATTTACTTTTTTACCAACCACAATAGGTTGATTTAATTGTATAATGTTTTCTGATATGGCAGAAAAAGATACCGTAACCTGAGAGGCTCTAGTATATTCTTGTTTTGCTTCGACAAAATATTTACCATCAAAACCTACACCGGACTGGGTTGTAGTTTTAATTTCAAAAACATCAAAGTTGTAATTCTGGCTTTGTGGATTATCAGACGGTTTATCTTGTCCAACAAGTTTGATTAACTTCTCTTTTAGTAAAATAGCTTTTACACTAGCAACAGAGGCATCACTATAATACGTGATTTTTAGTGTTCCGTTTTGCTCAATAACTGATGTGTTTTTTACACCAATACTTTTAAGTTGGCGTTTTACAACAGCAATAGTAGTTTCTGTTTGAGAAATAGTGGTTTGGTTATCAGTAAATTGAAATACAATTTGCTGATTAGGTACAGTCATTTCTTGTTGACAAACAACAAAAAATGCAAGTGCAGTGATTACAATACCAAAGTACCATTTAGACTTCATGCCTCAAATATAGAAAATAAGGTGATAGTACTATAGTTTTTAAGCAATTAAATAAGGTTATAACGCAAAAAAAGAGCAGCTATTACGCTGCTCTTTCTTGTATTTGTTTTAAAAGGACTTATTACATTCCTTCCATTTTCTCATATCCTTCTGGAGGTGTCATATCAAACTTATCATCTGATACAGATTCTTTATTAACTCCAGTAACTTCATAAGTCATTTTCATTTGCATTCCTGACTGATTAACATTAATGGTCATTAATAATGGAAACCCTTTAAAGTCCTCTCCAAACTCAACTGTTTGTTGGTTTGAAGCTTCAATAGCTTCAGTAGTATAAATATCCATAGTCATAGTAACCCCTTGTTGGTCCATAGCTACATTATATTCATTACAAGTGTATCCTAAAATAGTTTTAGTCCCTTCTCCTTTTGTAATAGTAATTCCTGATGTATCAGGATTAGCTTCAATTTCTGTCTCTGAGTACTTCTTACCCATCATTGGGTTATTAAGTAACGTTAACATCTTTTTAGCTTGTGTATCAATTATTGAAACAGACTCACCAGACATTGGGTTATTAGTTTCAGATCTTGTTTTATCCCCTTTAAAATATGTTTTAATAGCGATATCTCCAATCATTTCGAATTGAGCCTTCATTTGCTCATTATCACTAGACATAGTCATTTTAGAATCGATTACACCTTCGGTCAATTTTTCTTGAGCAACCATAGATAAACTAAAAGTCGCTACTAATAAGAATACTAATTTTTTCATTTTGTAAAATTTGTTATGATTAATTACGGTTATGTTGTTTGCCTCATTAATGACAAATACCTTGCCACAACAATTTTACAACAATAAATAGAAAGCTACAATATTTGCTTTTTATTTAAATACTAATTTCTTAGAACGTAAAAGTAGGATTTATATCTCAAACTTAAAACAGAAAATAAAAAGTAATAGTTCAAATGCATATTATTTTGCATTTGGATTATTAAATAATACTACTTTAAACTAAAAAAAGACTGCCTTTACAGACAGTCTTTTAATTTATATAAATATTAGATACTTATTATAGCTCTAATAATGCGTTAGTTTTTTTAACACCTTCTGCAGACTCAGCTAATTTTGCTTTTTCAGCATCACTTAAGCTAATCTCTACAATTTTCTCAATTCCTTTTGCACCTAATACACAAGGTACACCAATTGATAAATCACTTAAACCAAACTCACCACTTAATAAAGCAGAACATGGGAAGATTTTTTTAGTATCACAAGCAATTGCTTGAACCATTGCAGATACTGCTGCTCCTGGCGCATACCATGCAGATGTACCTAATAAACCTGTAAGTGTTGCACCACCTACTTTAGTATCTTGTACTACTTGCTCCATTCTTTCTTCTGATAAAAACTCAGAAACTTTTACACTATTTCTAGCTGCTTTATTAATTAATGGCACCATTCCTTTATCAGAGTGTCCACCAATTACCATTCCGTCAACATCGCTAATAGGTGCTCCTAAAGCTTCTGCTAATCTGTATTTGAAACGTGCAGAGTCTAAAGCTCCACCCATACCAATAATTCTTTCTTTTGGTAATCCTGTTGTTTTATGCACTAAATAAGTCATAGTATCCATTGGGTTACTTACAACTATAATAATAGTGTTTGGAGAATTTTTGATTAAGTTAGAAGACACTGTTTTTACAATTCCTGCATTAATACCAATTAACTCTTCACGAGTCATTCCTGGTTTTCTTGGAATACCTGAAGTAATCACACAAACATCACTTCCTGCTGTTTTAGTATAATCGTTAGTTACTCCTGTAATTTTTGTATCAAAACCGTTTAATGATGCAGTTTGCATTAAATCCATTGCTTTACCTTCAGCAAAACCTTCTTTAATATCTAATAAAACTACTTCTGATGCAAAGTCTTTAATTGCAATATATTCTGCACAACTTGCTCCTACTGCTCCTGCTCCAACTACTGTTACTTTCATATCTTATTTACTATTTAAAATTAATTGTGTATGTTTTTTACTTCCTACAAAATTAACATTTTAAAATTACTTTTTATTAAGAAAATTATAAATCTAGAACATCAAATTTATTCCTAATGATGCTGTATCAAAATCTGCTAGTGTGTAAGAGGCGTTTAAACCAAAAACACCCAATTTCAAATTCGCGCCAAGTGTAGCTGTAACACCACTTGTGTCTGATTTTACAGAGAATGGATCTACAATTTCTTCTGAAAACAAAATACCGTTTGAGACTCTGTAAGTCCCTAATAAATCTGTTTCTGATGTTGCACTTAAATATCCTATCGCTCCGTAAACATTAAAAACATCGTAATTAGTCCCAGCAATTAATTGAAATAACAAACTATTGACATTGGTTTGTACTTGTTGATTCTCGCCATCAACGACATCTGTTTTTGTAAAATCATAATTAGCATCTAAATGTGTGTACGTTACCAAACCCGAAACTGAAAGCGGAAAACTAGTCCCTTCTGGTAACCAAGCTGTAAATTCTTGCTGAAGACCAACACCGTACAATCCTATTTTAGTATCGTCTGTTTCTACTTTTGGAAAATATCTAGCTTTTATTTGTGTACCCTTAAATACAGAAAAGCTTCCTTGTAAAAAAGCAGTCGGAATTAAATTTACATTAGCAGACCCTACGCCTGTCGGTAAGGTTAACTCCACTTCTTGGTTCCCAAAAATAGGATCGCTATAGGTTACAATAACATTTATTGCTGGATCATTATGTCCTAAAGCTGTTGCTACAGTTTTTGAGGCACTATTATCTGAAAATCTTATGTTTTCGTAATCTGACACATTTAAATCAAATGCTTTGTTTTCGTCCTTTATAAAAGAAGCATTTCCTATAATTGAGAATTCAAAACCATACTTTTCTGGTGATTTAGCATTATTAAACCATCCAGAACTAATCCCATAAGCCAATCCATCTGTTGCTGGCAATACATATTGTCCGGCAAACTGCTGTGCATCATTAATACCTGCTGCCAATAAATCGTTTAAGTTTTGTTGCGCAAAAGACATCTGAAAAGAAAGCGCTAATACTATTAAAATAATTGTTTTTTTCATTGTTATATATTTCTTTCTATAGGTATAAACGTAAAAATATGTGTTTTGGTTTTTCTGAGTAAAATTATTACCATCAAAAACTAGTATCGTGTTGACTTAAACCGATTCACAAAAGACATAAAAAAAGGAAACATTAAAAAATGTTTCCTTTTTAATATAAAAATACTTTACTAATTATGCATCAATATTTGCGTAAATAGCGTTTTTCTCAATAAACTCACGTCTTGGTGGTACTTCATCCCCCATTAACATAGAAAATACGCGATCAGCTTCAACACCATTATCTATTTGAATTTGACGTAATGTTCTAAATTCAGGATTCATTGTTGTATCCCAAAGTTGTTCTGCATTCATCTCTCCAAGACCCTTATAACGTTGAATTTTTGAAGAATCACCAAACTCTTCCATAATCTTAATACGTTCTTCATCACTCCAAGCATACTGCTTTTTAGCACCTCTTTTAACTAAGTATAAAGGTGGTGTTGCAATGTAGACATGTCCGTTTTCAATTAATTCTTTCATATATCTAAAGAAGAAAGTCAAAATTAAAGTTTCAATATGCGAACCATCAATATCGGCATCACACATGATTACTATTTTATGGTATCTTAATTTAGAAAGGTTTAAGGCTTTACTATCTTCTTCTGTACCGATAGTTACACCTAAAGCTGTAAAGATATTTTTTATCTCTTCGTTTTCAAACACTTTATGTGTCATCGCTTTTTCAACATTTAAAATCTTACCACGTAACGGTAAAATAGCTTGAAACGCTCTGTCACGACCTTGCTTTGCCGTACCACCTGCCGAATCCCCCTCGACTAAGTATACTTCACATTTTGCAGGATCTTGCTCAGAACAATCAGATAATTTCCCAGGTAAACCACCTATACTCATTACTGTCTTACGCTGTACCATTTCACGTGCTTTTTGAGCGGCGTGACGGGCTTGTGCTGCAAGTATTACTTTTTGCACAATGATTTTAGCATCGTCTGGATTTTCTTCTAAATAATCAGATAACATTTCTGAAACAGATTGACTTACCGCTGCAGAAACTTCTCTGTTTCCTAATTTAGTTTTTGTTTGTCCTTCAAATTGAGGTTCTTGAACTTTTACCGAAATAATAGCTGTTAAACCTTCACGGAAATCATCTCCTGCAATATCAAACTTTAACTTGTCTAACATTCCTGACTCATCCGCATACTTTTTAAGCGTATGTGTTAAACCACGTCTAAAACCAGAAAGGTGCGTACCACCTTCGTGCGTATTAATGTTGTTTACATAAGAGTGTAAGTTTTCTGCATATGATGTATTATAAATCATTGCAACCTCAACTGGCACTCCGTTTTTTTCACCTTCAAAAGAAATAACATCTTTCATTAAAGGCTCTCTTGTAGCATCTAAAAACTTGATAAATTCTTTTAATCCTTCTTCAGAATGAAATGTTTCACCTTCAAAAGAACCATCTTCTTTTTTACTTCTTCTATCAACTAAATGTACTGTAATACCTTTATTCAAATACGCCAATTCACGCATTCTACTAGCTAAAGTATCATAGTTATAAATTAACGTTTGTGTAAATATTGTTGGATCCGGTCTAAAAGTAACTGTTGTTCCTCTTTTATCTGTATCTCCAATTGCTTTTACTGGGTATAATGCTTTTCCTTTAGAATACTCTTGCTCCCAAATTTTTCCTTCTCTATATACTGTTGCTGTTAAATGATCTGACAATGCATTTACACAACTTACACCAACACCGTGAAGTCCACCAGAGACTTTATAAGAATCTTTATCAAACTTTCCACCGGCACCAATTTTAGTCATTACAACCTCTAAAGCTGAAACACCTTCTTTTTTGTGCATTCCTACAGGAATACCACGACCGTCATCTTCTGTAGTAATCGAGTTATCCTCGTTAATTGTAACTGTAATATTATCACAATGACCAGCTAAGGCTTCATCAATCGAGTTATCTACAACTTCATATACTAAATGGTGTAAACCACGTACTCCTACATCTCCAATATACATTGAAGGACGCATACGTACATGCTCCATACCCTCTAAAGCTTGGATACTATCTGCCGAATATCCATCTTTATTGAACTCTTCCTTTTTTTCGCTCATATTTATATTGTTTATGATCTATTTCTGTTATTTAGGCATAAAAAAAGATGCGATTAAGCGTCCTTTTGAATACAAACAAATATACACAATTAAAAACGTTTTTCAAGTGTATTTAAGCGTAGAGATGAAAAATTATTAACATTTGTTAATTATTACAAAACCCTCTTAAAACGTCTAAAAATAGCTTTAAAATTAAAATACAGAATTTAAAATAGTTGTAAAAAAGCTAAAAAACACAAAACCCCGCAGAAGCGAGGTTTTGAGGCTAATAATCTTTATAATATTTTATCAATTACACAAAATTACTTGGATGTTGCGTAAGATTTATCATGTACATTGGCAATTGCACGTCCAGATGGCTCATTCATGTTTTTAAAGGCTTCATCCCACTCTAATGCTGTCGCAGTACTACATGCAACACTTGCTTCTTGTGGCACGCTTAAAGCAGCTGCATCACTAGGGAAGTGTCCTTCAAAAATAGAACGGTAATAAAACTCTTCTTTGTTTTGCGGTGTCTGTATTGGAAAACGGAATTTAGCATTTGCCATTTGCTCATCTGTTACTGCTGTATCTACTACTTCTTTTAAAGTATCAATCCAACTATATCCCACACCATCACTAAATTGTTCTTTTTGTCTCCATGCTACGCTTTCTGGTAACATATCTTCAAATGCTTTACGGACTACCCATTTTTCCATGCGCTCTCCATTAATCATTTTATCTTGTGGGTTGATACGCATGGCAACATCCATAAATTCTTTATCCAAGAAAGGTACACGACCTTCTATTCCCCAAGCTGCTAAACTCTTGTTTGCTCTTAAGCAATCGTACATGTGCAACTTATCTAATTTACGTACAGTTTCTTCATGAAACTCTTGTGCATTGGGTGCTTTATGAAAATATAAATACCCTCCAAAAATCTCATCAGCACCTTCACCAGACAATACCATTTTTATTCCCATAGATTTAATAACTCTCGCCATTAAATACATTGGTGTAGACGATCTGATTGTGGTTATATCATAGGTTTCTATGTTATAAATCACATCTTTTATTGCATCTAAACCTTCTTGTATAGTAAATTTAATTTCATGATGCACTGTTCCAATATGATCCGCTACTTTTTGTGCTGCAGCTAAATCTGGAGACCCTTCTAATCCTACAGCAAAAGAGTGCGTTTGTGGATACCAAGCTTCTGACGTGTCATCACTTTCAATACGTTTTTGAGCATACTTTTTAGCAATTGCTGATACTACTGAAGAGTCTAAACCTCCCGATAACAACACACCATAAGGCACATCACTCATTAATTGTCTGTGTACCGCTGCTTCTAGAGCTTCTTTTATTTCGGCAATACTTGTTTCGTTTTCTTTTACAGCATCATACTCACTCCAATCTCTATTGTACCATTTTACAAATTCACCATCTTTACTAGACATATAATGTCCTGGAGGAAATAATTCTATCTTAGTACAAACACCTTCTAAAGCTTTTAATTCTGAAGCAACATAAAAAGTTCCGTTTTGATCCCAACCAATATATAAGGGAATAATCCCCATGTGGTCACGTGCAATAAAGTACTCGTCTTTTTCAACATCGTAGATTGCAAATCCAAAAATCCCGTTCATTTCATCTACAAAATCAACACCTTTTTCTTTATAAAGCGCTAAAATAACTTCGCAGTCACTTTCTGTTTGAAACTCGTATTTACCTTCAAACTGCTTACGTAATGCTCTGTGGTTATAGATTTCGCCATTAGCTGCTAAAACCAATTTACCATCAGGGCTAAATAACGGTTGTTTTCCAGATGCTGGATCTACAATTGCTAAACGCTCATGCGCTAAAATAGCTTTATCATCACTATAAATTCCTGACCAATCTGGTCCACGATGACGAATAGTTTTAGACATTTCTAAAACCTGAGGTCTCAAATCTTCACTTTTTTGTTTTAGGTCGAAAGCACATACAATTCCACACATAACTTATATATTTTAAATTCTTTAATTCTAATTGATGTAGCAAATATTGGCTTTATGTTTCAATTTTAAAACAGTAAACACTAAAACACTTACAATTTGTAACTAAAAAATACAAATTCACCATCAATTGCATCTCTAAACCAATAATTATCTAAGGTTTGGTATAGATTTTTAATTTTAAACAACCTTTTTAGCTTAAAAACCAAATACTAACCAACAGTATTACAGAAAAAAGCAAGATTACATATTTTCTTAACTTATTTAAGTTATACTATTTAAAACAATAACACGACATTAAATACAAATGACAAACTACAATAATATAAAAGTGCTCCAAAAGGAACACACATTCCAATTGAAGCACTTTTTATAAATTATTATAATATTTAGGTTACTTAAAAAACATAAGATAAACTGAAGAAATATCGAAAGAAAGATTTAAACCAAACACTAAACTAAAGCAAAAATTAGATTTTAACATGTCCCCAATTCTCACCTGTTTTAATACGGTGTAACTGCATTTCGGACACACCAAATTGTCGTGCTAGTATTTTTAACCTTGTGCGCCTTTTAGGATCAAAAAGTCGTTTTTTAAGTCTTATCACCTCCGTTTCGGTTAATTTAGAGGCTGGAATGACTTTTTTTCTGGTTTTGTAATGCGGATTATTAAATTGATGCACTTCCTTTTCTCGCTTAGTTGCCCATTTTAAATTTTCGATAGTATTATTGCTTTTATCGTAATCTAAGTGCAACACAAATTTAGCGTCTTCAGGTTTTTCCAAATGGTGTTGGGCAACTAATTTGTGAATGTATCTTGCAGTACGCTTACCGTCCTTTTTAAAAACAGGTATGGTACTATATCCATTAATAGGATATGGCTTCTCTATTAAAACATCTACCCCATCTACGACTTTACAAAGCCGTCCAAGGTTAGATATTTTAAATTTTATTTGTTCCGAAATAATTTGGTCAAAAATTACGGGTTTCCAAGTTTCGTTGTAAAAATTTCTAATCATAAAGCAAAGTGTATAAGGATTACTTACGCTGTGATTAATAGTTATAGTCTAAAGTACAACTTTTTTACGGAATATTTAAATACTTATGCGTTTGTAATGATACTTTCCATTTTGGATTAGCCATAACATAATTCACAATCATAGGGATCATAGTATCACGCTTGCTCCATTCTGGCTGTAGATATAAAATACAATCACTATTCACTTTAGCAGCTTGCTCTTCAGCAAACTTAAAATCGTCTTTATTGTAAATAATACATTTTAACTCGTGTGCCTTATCATAAACTCCTTGAGTAGGTAGTTTCATTTTTTTAGGAGATAAACAAATCCAATCCCATTGCCCAGTTAACTCGTAAGCACCAGAAGTTTCAATATGGATTTTACAGCCTTCAGCTTTAAGCTTATCCGTTAATGCTGTCATATCCCAAGTTAATGGCTCACCTCCAGTAACTACTACAGTATCACTATACTTTTTAGCATTAGCAACTATAACATCTGTACTAGTTGGCGGATGTAAATTAGCATTCCAACTTTCTTTAACATCACACCAATGACATCCAACATCACAACCACCAATTCTTATAAAATAAGCAGCAGTTCCTTTATGGAAACCTTCTCCCTGGATAGTATAAAACTCTTCCATTAAAGGCAGCATCAATCCTTTGTTAACTAAATCTTGTATCTCTTGTTTCATGGACTGCAAATATAATCTTATCTATTGGAAATTTTAAGCATTTAAAGTTGAAAGTTTTCAATGATTTACGCTAAGATTAGTATTTTTACATCAAATAATTTCAAGAATGAGTAGACAAGACGAATTTTTCAAACACATCACAGAGGGAAACACTTGTAAAGGCGACTATATAACATTGGGATCTGCTATGCTAGATGGCCAAACGGTTAAAGATGCTTTTGTAAACGTGCCATTAAAAACCATGAATAGACATGGTTTAATCGCAGGTGCTACAGGAACAGGTAAAACTAAAACCCTACAAGTTTTAGCAGAAAACCTAAGTGATAAAGGAATTCCGGTCTTACTTATGGATATTAAAGGGGATTTAAGTGGTATTGCACAACCTAGTCCTGGACATGAAAAAATTGACGAACGTCATGCTAAAATTGGATTACCCTTTGAAGCTAAAGGTTTTCCTGTTGAGATATTAAGTCTATCGGAACAAGATGGTGTAAGACTTCGTGCTACAATAAGCGAATTTGGTCCTGTATTATTATCAAGAATTTTAGACCTTACAGATACACAATCTGGAGTAGTGTCTGTTATTTTTAAATATTGTGATGATAATAAATTACCGTTATTAGATTTAAAAGATTTCAAAAAAATATTACAATACTGCACTAACGAAGGTAAAGAAGAGTTTCAAGAAGAATATGGACGTATCTCCTCTGCCTCTACTGGAGCAATCCTTAGAAAAGTTATAGAAATAGAACAACAAGGTGGTGATTTATTTTTTGGCGAAAAAAGTTTTGAAGTTGAAGATTTATTAAGAACCACAAGAGATGGTCGTGGGTATGTTAACATTATTAGATTAACAGACATACAAGACAGACCAAAATTATTCTCGACATTTATGCTAAGTTTATTAGCAGAACTTTATGAAACTTTACCCGAGCAGGGCGATTCTGGAAAACCAGAATTAATCATGTTTATTGATGAAGCACACCTAATTTTTAACGAAGCCTCTAAAGCATTATTAAACCAAATAGAAAGTATTGTAAAACTAATCCGTAGTAAAGGTGTTGGTTTATACTTTGTCACACAAAATCCAACAGATGTGCCAGAAGGTGTATTAAGTCAGTTAGGTTTAAAAATACAACACGCCCTGCGTGCCTTTACAGCAAAAGACAGAAAAGCAATTAAATTAACTGCTCAAAATTATCCAGACACGGATTATTATGACACCGCAGAGGTCTTAACCTCATTAGGTACAGGAGAAGCTTTGGTATCTGCCTTAGACGAAAAAGGAAGACCTACACCACTTGCATCAACTATGATGCGTGCACCAATGAGTAGAATGGATGTTTTAAACGATAATGAGCTACAAGCGTTACTAGACGACTCTAAGTTAGTTTTAAAATATAACGACACAATAGATCGCGAAAGTGCCTATGAGTTATTAAATAAAAAAATAGAAAAGGCTGAAGCTTTACAAATTGAAGAAGACGCTAAAGCGGAAAAAGAAAAAGAGAAAGAACAAGCAGCAAAACAATCTAGATCAACAACTACAAGACGAAGAAGCACTGCCCAAAACCCGATAATTAAAGTACTAACAAGTGCCACTTTTATTAGAAGTGTCTTCGGTATTTTAAAACGTGTAATGAAATAGTTTTAAAACACGACAGCGTAACAAAACACTATAAAAAGTATTTCGCTTAAGCGGAAATAAAAAATAACACCAATGAAAAAAACAATAGTATCCCTTAGTATTTTAGCATTAATCCTTACTTCTTGTGGTAAAGGAACAGATCCATATTTAGTTCAAAACCAAAACGTAGGATTATTAACCGACTCTACTCAAGTTAAAGAATTAAAAACGATATATGCAAACGACTCCATAATAAGTCCAATTGCTGGAGATGAGTTTTCCGGATCAATAAACACTATCGAGGTATACGAAAAAGGAGGAAAACATTTATTAAGTATCATTCCAAAACAATTACTAGATTCTACTTCAACAATATCTAGTATCAAGTTTAAAGATGCAAGATTTAAAACAGACAAAGGGATTACTAGCAATAGTACTTTTGGAGACATAAAAAAGAATTACACAATAACAAAAATTCAGAACTCATTTAAAAGTGCTTCTATTTTTGTAAAAGAAAGTGATGCGTTTTTCTTAATTGATAAAAAAGAATTACCAGCAGAATTTAAAGTTGATACGCACAAAACAATCGAAGCAACTAACATTCCAGAAACTGCCAAGGTTAAGCATTTTATTTTAGGTTGGTAAATTTTAGAGGATAGCTTAAATGAATAAAAAAGATATTCCTAATGACGTAATAAGGTTTTGGGAAAGTAATCGTTACCTATTCAATTTAGGTAATGGATTATTCGGTATTTTAGGCTTAATACTTTTTGCTGATTATTTTGAAATACAAGAGATTATAGGTCTTATAGTTTACGCCTTAGTTGCAAATATTCTATATTCCTCAGGAATGTTATTAGAAATAGTTGATTTTTACTATTTAAAAAACAAATTAGGTTTGAATAGATTTAGATATTTATTTTTAATATCGGGATTACTATTCTCTTATTGTGTAACTTTTATAGGTGTAATTATACATTACACACCAAATTTTTAAAATGGAAAACAAAAAAAAATATACCATACAAAACAGTCCATTTGTTGTTCCTACAACGGATGGTAAATTAATAGAAGAGCATGTTGGTTTAGCAACAGATGGCAATAAAGATATTAGCATTGCCCACATGGTTGCTCCTGCTGGTTGGAGCGAACCGTTTCAAACCCCTGCATTTGATGAGTATACTTACATTATTAAAGGAAAGAAGCAATTTATTATTGATGATGAAGAAATAATATTAGAAGCTGGACAATCTATTAAAATAGAAAAAAACACTCGTGTACAATACTCAAACCCATTTACAATAGCTTGCGAATATATTGCCATTTGCACGCCTGCTTTTTCAATGGACTTAGTAAACAGAGAAGAATAAAAAATGAAAAAAACAATTGCTAAAGTACTGCCTAAAATAATTGGTAACGGTTTAAACGCGGTTAGCTATGTTGCGCCTAAATACGCAAGCGCAAAAGCATTAGACATATTTGCAACGCCTAGACAAGGACGCTTTAAAGACAAACATCAAGCGTTTTTAGACACTGCTAAACAACATACTTTAAACTACGATAATAACACTATACAAACCTACAATTGGGCTGGAACTAAAAAAACAATCTTACTAGCGCATGGTTGGGAAAGCAATACCTTTAGATGGAAAAAATTAGTTGAAGCGTTACAGCTTTTAGACTATAATATAGTGTCCTTAGATGGTCCTGCTCATGGAAATTCTAGCGGTACACAGTTTAATGCAATTTTATATTCTGAGTTTTTAAATGTAGTTGCTAAACACTATAAGGCAAATGTGATTATTGGTCATTCGGTTGGTGGTATGGCTTCTGTGTTTTTTCAACATAAATATCAAAATGATTCGTTACAAAAAATGATTTTGCTTGGCGCACCTTCAGAATTTACAAACGTTTTTAAAAATTATGTCAATATGTTAGGTTTTAATAAACGTATTGAGAACGGATTAAACCAATTAGTTTTAGAGCGTTTTAATAATTTACCATCACATTTTTCAGCTGCTAAGTTTATAAAAGAAATTGATTTAGAAGGTCTTATTATTCATGATAAAGGAGATAAGATTATACAATATGACGAAGCAGAGCTAATTTCGTCTAACTTTAAAAATTCAACATTAATTACCACACAAGGTTTTGGTCACGGACTACGCGACGATAGTGTAAACAAGGCTATTATTAACTTTATTAAATCGTAAAACATTTTGGAAGAAAAATTAACAAGACTTAATAAATACCTCAGCGAAGCTGGTTTTTGCTCGCGTCGTGAAGGCGATAAACTAATTGATGCTGGACGCGTTACTATTAATGGTGTTGTACCAGAAATGGGAACAAAAGTAACTCCTAGTGATGTTGTTGCTGTAGATGGCGAGATTATTAAAGCCAATACAGAAAAGCCTATATATTTAGCGTTTAACAAACCTGTAGGTATTGTTTGTACAACAGACACAAATGTTGAAAAAGACAATATTATTGATTACATTAATTATCCAAAACGTATTTTTCCAATTGGACGTTTAGATAAATTAAGTGATGGTTTGATCTTTATGACAGATGATGGTGATATTGTAAACAAAATTTTACGTGCTAGTAACAATCACGATAAAGAATATTTGGTAACGGTTGACAAAGCAATATCACAAACCTTTATAAACAGAATGGCTAGCGGAATATATCTTGAAGACTTAGACCGTACAACTAAAAAATGTTCTGTTAAAAAAATAGATTCTCATACATTCAGAATTATTTTAACGCAAGGTTTAAACAGACAGATTAGACGTATGTGTGAGTACTTAACTTATGAAGTAACATCACTTAGACGTGTTAGGATAATGAATATCAAATTAGATGTTCCTGTTGGAGAATACCGTGAGTTTACAGAAAAAGAGTTAAAAACACTACACTTACTTTTAGAAGACTCTACTAAAATACATGAAGCTAAAACTGCCAAAGAAAACACTACTAGAATAAGTAAAGCGAGTAAAGAGAGACAATCTCGAGAAACTACTGAGCATAAAGCAGAACCGTCTAGAGATGATTTAAAGGAAGAACAACCTATTAGAGAAAATAGAGAACGTCCAATTAGAAACCGTCGTAAAGAAGATTAAATTATGGGCAGCGTATCTCCTTTTCATTTAGCAATACCAGTTCATAATTTAGAAGCTTGTCGTCTGTTTTATAGAGATATTTTAAATTGTGAAGAAGGACGTAGCAGTGATCAATGGGTTGACTTCAATTTTTTTGGACACCAATTAGTCATTCATTATAAAGAAAAAACGACAACAGAAACTGTGGCCAATGAAGTTGATGGAAAACACGTACCTGTACCGCATTTTGGTGTTGTTTTAGATTGGGACGCTTTCGCGGAATTTGAAGCACACTTGAAAACTAAAAAGATTCATTTTATTATTGAACCCTACGTGAGATTTGAAGGTTTAGTTGGAGAACAAAAAACAATGTTTTTTAAAGATCCTTCTGGCAATGCTTTAGAGTTTAAGACCTTTAAAGATAATAGCCAATTATTTGCGAAGTAATAATTACACAATATAAAATAGCCCGCACTAGAAAAACTAGTGAGGGCTATTTTTTTTAGCACAAATTAAGCTTACTAATTAACAGCGTTTTTATTTTTCTTACTAACTAAAAAGAAAGGAAAATAAATAAGGAAAAAAGCTGGTATTAAAATTAACTGCGCTGTAATAACATACGTGGGCCACTCTCCAAAATAATCTAAAATAGTAGCTGATTTTGGTTTCTGATTTAAGTAGCCATAATTAGCATCAAGCAATTTATTTATACCCATTAATATTAGTAAATACACTTGTAAACCTATAAATGACTTAACAACGCTTTTCAGGTTTGGTTTCATTTTAAAAACTACAATAGCATAAGCAATTATCAATATTAAACCTAAATGGACCACCCAATATCGGAAGTAATCAAAACTAGGAAAACCAACTTCAATCTCTGGTGTAATAACGCCCTGAGTAGTGCCAATAATAACCCAAAATACTAAAAATTCAAATAAGACAAATCGCCTGGTTGCAGTAAACGCCACTATAAATAAGGCCATAAAACTGCATAAAAACAACGGTAAATCTGTTTGTAAACTGTACCCACCTTTACTAATTTGATACCCATGAAAAACAACCATAACCCCTGATACAAAAACCCCAAGTAATTTAAACACTTGTATTTGTATACTCTCATGTTTGTTTTTTGCATATAAAATAACAACAAAACCCAATACTATAGTTAATAGTATTGGTAGTATATGTTGTAAACTTCCAAACAGTACTCGTGTAGTTAATTCCATAAAAAAACCTGAAACAATTAGTTTCAGGCTGTAAAATAAGTAATTATTTTTATATCGTTATGATCTTTGAATATGACGCTCTCTTGCCAATAATGTGTTTTTTAATAACATTGCTATAGTCATTGGTCCTACGCCTCCAGGAACAGGTGTTATATGACTTGCCTTTTTACTTACGTTTTCAAAATCTACATCTCCAGTAATACGGTAACCTCTCTCTTTAGTCTCATCCGGCACACGTGTAATACCAACATCAATAATAACTACATCATCTTTTACCATTTCTGCTTTTAAGAAATTAGGAACACCTAATGCCGAAATAATAATATCTGCTTGACTAGTAATTTGTGTTATGTTTTTAGTATGACTGTGTGTTAACGTTACGGTACTGTTACCAGGAAATCCTTTACGTCCCATTAAAATACTCATTGGTCTTCCAACAATATGAGAACGACCAATTACTACAGTATGTTTTCCTTTAGTATCTACATTATACCTGTCTAACAATTCTAAAATTCCGAAAGGTGTTGCAGGAATAAAAGTAGACATATCTAATGCCATCTTCCCAAAATTCATTGGGTGAAAACCATCAACATCTTTATCAGGGTTTACAGCCATTAAAACCTTTTGTGTATCTATTTGATCCGGTAATGGTAATTGAATGATAAAACCATCAATATCATCGTTATTATTAAGCTCTTCAATTTTATCTAACAACTCAACTTCACTTGTAGTATTAGATAATCTTACCATTGTAGATTCAAAACCTACACGTTCACAGGCTCTAACTTTACTTCCTACGTAAGTTAAACTTGCACCATCGTTTCCAACTATAACAGCAGCTAAATGGGGTACTTTTTCGCCATTAGCTTTCATCTTATCGACTTCTGCTTTTATTTCGTTTTTGATGTCGTTACTAACTTTTTTTCCGTCTAAAATTGTCATGGTTTAAATAGTCTTCAGGTTGTAGGCCTCAGTTGGCGATCTACAAATTAATATATATTGTAAAACAACGTAAAAAGCAAAAACAGCCTACTTTGGACTGTTTTTTACTTCTAATTTATTTCATGTTTTTCATGGCTTGCATCATGGCTTTTCCTTTACCACCTTGCATCATTTTCATCATCTTGCTCATTTGATTAAATTGCTTTAGCAACTGATTAACTTCTTGCACAGATGTTCCAGATCCTTTACCAATTCGTTTTTTACGACTGGCGTCAATGATAGCTGGATTAGTACGCTCCTTAACTGTCATGGAGTGGATAATAGCTTCGATACCTTTAAAAGCATCATCATCTATATCTACATCTTTCATCATTTTTCCAGCACCAGGAATCATTCCAATAAGGTCTTTCATGTTCCCCATTTTCTTGATTTGCTGAATTTGCTTTAAGAAATCGTCAAAACCAAATTGATTTTTAGCAATTTTCTTTTGAAGCTTTCTAGCTTCTTCCTCATCAAACTGCTCTTGAGCACGCTCTACTAAAGACACAACATCTCCCATACCAAGGATACGATCTGCCATACGAGAAGGATAGAATATATCAATAGCTTCCATTTTCTCTCCAGTACCAATAAATTTAATTGGCTTATTTACTACAGATTTAATAGATATTGCTGCTCCACCACGTGTATCCCCATCTAATTTAGTTAAGATAACACCGTCAAAATTAAGAACATCATTAAAGGCTTTTGCTGTATTTACTGCATCTTGCCCTGTCATTGCATCTACCACAAATAATGTTTCTTGTGGTTGTATAGCTTCATGGATATTAGAAATTTCTTTCATCATTGCTTCATCAACAGCTAAACGACCGGCTGTATCAATAATAACAACGTTATGTCCATTTTGCTTTGCATGCGCAATACCCGCTTTTGCAATAGCAACAGGATCAGTATTTCCTTTATCACTATAAACATCAACTTTTATTTGATCTCCTACAACATGTAATTGATCTACTGCAGCTGGACGATAGACATCACAAGCTACTAATAAAGGTTTTTTAGTTTTTTTATTTTTCAAGAAGTTAGCTAACTTACCTGAAAAGGTAGTTTTACCAGATCCTTGTAAACCAGACATCAAAATAATAGTTGGTGTACCAGACATGTTAATGCCTTCTACATCACCACCCATTAATTCAGTTAATTCGTCTTTAACGATTTTAACCATTAATTGTCCTGGTTGTAACGTTGTTAAAACGTTTAGACCTAGTGCTTTTTCTTTTACTCTATTAGTAAAATCTTTAGCAATTTTAAAGTTAACATCGGCATCTAAAAGTGCTCTACGTACTTCTTTTAAGGTTTCGGCAACGTTTACTTCTGTAATGCTACCATGTCCCTTTAATACGTGTAACGCTTTATCTAACTTTTCGCTTAAATTATTAAACATAATTTTTTCTGGTTTTAAGAAGCACAAAAATAGCAATTTGAAGCGTATTTACGAAGTTTCATATATAAATAATTCCATAAAAAAAGGCTGCTAAAATTAGCAACCTTTAATCAACTTAACTTAAACTAAGTTTTAAATACAATCTTTATCCAAAACTAACTCGTTATTACTATTGCTGACGTCATGCAGTATCATTTGCTCTCCGGTACACTCCACAACATTAAAATCGCCATTTAAAACCTGTACATTTCCTCCAGATATATTTGAAAAAGAAACCACTACTTGACCGCTACTACCAGAAGTAGCCCAATTACCGGTGTAAGTTTCAGTATCTGATGCGATTGTCATGTTTTGATCATCCTGAAAATTAATGTCAAATATATCAAAACTACTATCTCCGGCGTAATTGGTAATAGTCCATACGCACATTTGTAAGGTGCCATCAACATCGCCTTCTGTACAGCTAGTAGAACAGTTTTCTACAAGAATAGTAACCTCAAATATTTGATATGTATTAGGATCATTAGCTAACTCAACTCTAGCATAAAGCACATCTGGGTTTGCCATATTTGTGTATGGAGATACTAATGCGTTTATACTTGCTTCTGCGTCTGCATTAGTATTATAATAGTAAACTACTAAATCATTTTGTGCACAGTCTTGATAGATTGTATCAATATCAAAAGCGGTAAATAAATCCAATGTATCGTCATTATCACATATTGTAACTGTAATATCTTCAAAACAATCAAAAAGATTAGCCGTATTACAATTATTAAGTAGTACTAATGTATCATCGCCTTGTTCCAAAATTAATTCGCCCGAAGCACATTCCACAACTTTCCATTGCCCATTATATGCTTCTAAACCATTAAAATCTATAAACACATACAAGTAACCGCCAATTGTAGCAATATCCCAACTACCATCATAAAACAAATCACCTTCAAACAATGTTGATATTATAGTATTATCTTGAAAACTAAATGTGGTAAAGGATGGAGTATATCCATTTAAACTAGGGATTTGTCCACAACTTAGTAAATAATCACTAACATCTATTTGTGTACAGTCATTATCATCTGTATAATCGTAATCATCATCCTCATCACAATTACCATCGGCACCATTTATAGCATTTTCTAATTCTTGATTGCTATTAACTTCAATAGTATCACCATTAGCCAAAACCATTGTTACAGGAAAATTTAAACTTGCCAGTATCGGTCCTTGTAACGATTCTAAAAACAGATATAATGCTTGATCATCCTCTATTATTGTTACTTCTGTAACCTGAAAATCAGTATTATAAATAGAAAACGCAATTGGATATTGAAAATCAATACACTCAATATCATCATCTGCTTCATTCTCACCATTACAATTTTCTATTTGCCCTTCTAATTCGCCTTGATTATTTATTACAATTTGAGAATAATTATTTAAAACAACGGTAATAGGAAACGTGATCCCAATGATATCATCATCTGTTGTAAAGGCTTCTAATAATGTTTCCAACACATCATAATCTGTAATACTTTCAATAGTTACTGTAACGCCATTTGTTGTAATGGTAACCGGTAACAAGACCTCCAAACAATTAGCATAATCTATAATATTATCTATAGACCCATCATTTAAAACGGTATTACTTATAAGGTTGGCAATTGTTGAATTACCTGATATTAAATCGTCTTGCTGATTTACAATTTCTGACTCTTCATTTTGACAAGAAAAAAATAACATCAAAACTAATAACGGAAATACAAGGGTAGTTTTAAAATTCATAATTGTTTTGGGATTGGTTAATTTCTCTTTTTCAAGGGTATACATTTCGGGTTTCGTTAATAAAACATTTATTTTTAAGAAACTCCTACCCTAAAAATCAAAAAAAATAGTTCTACTTTGTAGCTTTATAAAATATTATGTCAAAAAATTTACATAAAGATATTTGCGATAAATCAAGATTTGAAGCGCTATTTAAACAGCATGCTAAAAACCTACATGACTTTTTGTATTACAAATTTGGTGATCGCTTAAATCCAGAAGATAAAGCACAAGAAGCATTTATTAAGTTATGGCAAAACTGTGAAAAAGTGACGCCAAGTAAAGCAAAAAGCTTTCTATTTACAATTGCTAATAATTTAATGTTAAACGAAGTTGCGCATCAAAAAGTGGTCTTAAAACATCAAAAAACAATAACATCACACCACACCAATTTGTCTCCTGAATTTTTAATGGAAGAAGATCAATACCGTCAAAAATTAGAAAAAGCAATATCTAATCTTACAGAAGCGCAACGTGTCGCTTTTTTAATGAATCGTGTAGAAGGTAAACGTTTTAAAGAAATTGCATCCCTTTTGGATATTAGCACAAAAGCAGTAGAAAAGCGAATCTATGGTGCTTTAAAAAAATTAAGACAAGACATAGAAGAATTATAATAGTAATTAAGGTAGGATTTTTACTCTTGACCTTGTTATATGTTTGAATTGCAATTATGAATAAAGAAGAATTAATATTAAAATGGTTAGATAATAACTTATCGCCCGAAGAGCTTGAAGTATTCAAAGCTCTGGAGGAGTATGAGTCTATTACAAAATTATCTAATTATACCAAGGAATTTAAAGCACCAGAATTTAATACTGAAGCTGCTTTACAGTCTACATTATCTAAATTAGAATCTAAATCTGTTTCTAAAAACAAATGGTTTGCACCGTTACTAAAAGTAGCTGCCATACTAGCCATCTGCTTTAGTACTTATTATTATACCACAACTTTAGACACTACTATAGCCACACAATACGCAGAAAAAACACAAATAAAACTTCCGGATCATTCCAAAGTAAATATAAACGCATTATCAAAAATTACTTATAATAAGAATCAATGGGATGCTAACAAACGTAATATTAACCTTGAAGGTGAAGCCTTTTTTAAAGTTGAAAAAGGAAGTACTTTTAACGTTATCACAGATGCCGGAATTGTAAGTGTCGTTGGGACACAGTTTAATGTTAAGCACCGTCAGAATTATTTTGAAGTTACTTGTTTTGAAGGTATAGTAAGCGTAACTCTTAAAGATCAAACTACTGTATTAAAAGCTGGAGATTCTTTTTTAATTATAGATGGTAATCAAATAGAACGCTTAAAAACCAACAGCCAACAACCTGATTGGATAAATAGTGTAAGTAGTTTTATTAGCGTACCTTTAAAAGAGGTATTAGCTGAGTTTGAAAGACAATATAATGTCAAAATAGAAGTTAATACTATAACAACAAGTACATTGTTTTCTGGTAAGTTTACACATAATGACATAAATATTGCATTACAATCTATAACGCAACCATTACAATTACAATACAAAAAAGTTAACAAAACCATTATTTTAACGCGTGAGTAAATCGTTAAAGACTACACTACTTATTTACCTATTACTAGTTTGTAGTTTTTCCGTTTATGCCCAAAATAAAAAACTACCATTGTTAGATGTTTTGTCTACAATAGAGTATCAATTTAAAGTCAGTTTTTCTTATGCTGACAAAGTCATTAATGGCGTTATGGTTGACTATAACGTAAAAGATAACCTTAGTACTACCCTTTTAAAATTAGAATCTCAAACGGACTTAAAATTTAACCGTTTAGACAGTCACTTTATTACAGTTACTACTAATAAAGATGCCTTTTCTTTTCAAAAATTAGACGAAATTACTATATCCAATTATTTAACAACCGGAATCAATAAAGACAACTCCGGAGCTATTACTATTGCACCCAAACAATTTGGTATTTTACCTGGTTTGATTGCACCAGATATTTTAAAGACCATACAAGACTTACCCGGTGTTTTAAGTGTTGACGAGACCGTATCTAATATTAATGTTAGAGGTGGTACGCATGACCAAAATCTGATTTTATATGACGGTATTAAGATGTATCAATCCGGTCATTTTTTTGGATTAATTTCGGCCATCAACCCTTACTTAACAAAAAGTGTTGCTATAACAAAAAACGGTACAAGTGCTAGATTTGGAGATGGTGTATCTAGTGTTGTAGATATGCAATTATCGGATAGTTCTAACGAAGAATTTAGTGCTGGAATTGGTATAAATATGATTACCGCAGATGGCTTTGCAATAATGCCCTTAGCTAAAAACACACAACTACAGTTATCTACAAGAAGATCTTTAACAGATGTATTAAATACTCCAACTTACAACCAATACTTTAAACGTGTCTTTCAAGACGCTAATGTTAGTAATAATGCAATATCCACTACTAAAAACCAAACCTTCAAGTTTAGTGACATCTCTTTAAAATTATTACACGATTTTAGTAAAAAAGACAAGCTAAGATTTACACTCTTAAATGTATTTAATCAATTGGATTTTGAAGATGCTAGCAATACATCAGATTCAGAAAACAGAACTAATCAATTAAAGCAACAAAATCGAGCATCGGCATTACAGTATGAACATGTTTGGAATAATAAATTAACAACAAGTATAAAAGGATATTATTCTAATTATGATTTAAGATCCTCAGACTACGATATTATTAATAACCAACGCCTGATTCAAGAAAACAAAGTCATTGACAATGGGTTTAACATAGATGCTAGTTATACCTTTAATAAGGTAATAAAGGTAAATGGAGGCATTCAGTTTAACGAAATTGGTATCAGTAATCTAGAAGAAGTAAATGCACCCTTTTTTAAACGCAATATAAAACGTGTCCTTCGTACTTATAGCGCTTACGCGGAAACTGTGTTTAGTTCTATTAATAAAAACACACAACTAAAACTGGGACTGCGACAAAATTATTTTCGAAAATTTAATATTTCCATTACCGAACCTCGTTTTTATTTTAGTCAACGTTTTCTAAAAGATTTTAGGTTGGAATTATCTGGAGAATATAAAAGTCAAAGCACTTCTCAACTTATAGATTTGCAAAACGATTTTTTAGGAGTAGAAAAAAGACGATGGGTTTTAGCCAATGACAATACAATTCCGATTCAAAAAAGCAAACAAATAAGTTTAGGATTAATATATAACAAACACAAATTATTACTAAGTGCTGAAGGGTATTATAAAACTGTAAATGGTATTACCACTAGAAGCCAAGGATTCCAGAACCAATACCAATTTACAAATGCAATCGGAGACTATACCGTTAAAGGTTTAGATGTCTTAATAAACAAAAAAACGGATGCTTTAAGCACATGGATAAGCTACAGTTATAGTGATAACAACTACACTTTTGATAACTTAAATAATAACGATGCTTTTCCAAGTAATTTTGATGTAAAACATCAGATAAACTTTGGGAGCACTTATCAATGGGAGCAACTAAAATTAGCCTTTGGAGTTAATTGGCGCTCCGGTAAGCCTTACACTAAACCAGATAGCAATACGCCTAATACAGGTAACACTATTAACTATCAAGCACCAAATAGTAGTCGATTAGAATCCTACGTCAGAGCCGACTTATCTGCTACATATCAATTTAAACTAGGAAACAATAAGGCTGTTATTGGCGCATCAATTTGGAATATTCTAGATAAAGAAAACATATTAAACACCTATTATACTGTAAAAGAGGATCAAGTCTCTAAAATAGAAAATGTGTCTTTGGGCCTAACCCCTAATGTTAGTTTTAGAGTAAAATTTTAATTTAATTTTGGTCTAATAAAAAAATATACAAACAAAAAACGCCTCTTAAATAAGAGGCGTTTTTTTTTATAATAAATAGTTTACTTAAAAGTATACTTAATCTCTTAATAAAGGCATTGTACTGCAACGTAACAAGCCTTCTTGTTTTGCAATCTCTGCATACGGTACTTCTTCAACAGTAAAACCATTGTTTCTTAACCACCCGTTTAAACGTGTAAAGTTTTTTTCAGAAATAATAACATCCTCAGAAATACTAAATATGTTACTATTCATATTAAACATTTCTTCTTTTGAAATTATAAAACAATTGTCTTTGCCAAAAAAGTCTAATAACCATTCAAATTCAGTTTCATCTCTAAAACCTTCTTTATGCAAAATAGCTTTATTAGTTCCAATAGGCTGAAAACAACAATCTAAATGCAATGCATTATCATGTGGATTAGTTTGCGATTTATTAAGGTCAAAACTCTTTACTGTTTTATTAGGAAATTGTTCTGTAATAAAGTCTACTCCTGCCTTATTAGTTCTAGCCACGATATAATCAGAATAATCTTCACCTCTATAGGTACCTATAAAAATATAGTCATTCCAAAGCATAACATCTCCACCTTCAATATGTACTTCCTCTGGTGGACGAATTACCTTTTTAGGATCTATCTGGTCAATAACATATTGTATTGCTTCTAGCTCGTTCTCACGATCTGGAAGGATATTAGCTTTTACAAAAACGTCATCAATTACAAATGCAATATCACGAGCAAAAATCTGATTACAATCCTGAATTAATTCAGGTCTGTAAACTTTGACATCATATTTCTCAAAAACTTTAGCCACAGCTTCCATTTCTGTAACCATATCTTTTTCTAAAGGATAAGTTCCGGCTTTAATATGTAATAAAGATTTTGGATCGTAAGCCTCTTCTAATTTGGGTGTTGGTCCATTACTAACTGCTGTTCCTAAAACAACTGCTCTTAATCTAGATGTTTCGTTTTTTACGTTTATTTTCAACATAAAGTGTGGGTATAAAAAAGCTCCATAGTAATATATGAAGCTTTCTTTAATATAATTTTAAAATTTTATCTTTCAGAAACTGACTTGAAAGGTCTTAGGTTTTCACCAATATAAATTTGTCTTGGTCTTCCAATTGGTTCTTTACGGTTACGCATTTCTTTCCATTGTGCAATCCAACCTGGTAAACGTCCTAATGCAAACATTACTGTAAACATTTCTGTTGGTATACCCATACCTCTGTAAATAATCCCTGAGTAGAAATCTACGTTTGGATATAATTTACGATCTACAAAGTAAGGATCACTTAAAGCTTCTTCTGCTAAACCTTTTGCTATATCTAATACTGGATCATCAATACCTAAATCAGCTAAGACTTCGTCAGCTGCTTTTTTAATAATTTTTGCTCTAGGATCAAAGTTTTTATAAACTCTGTGTCCAAAGCCCATTAAACGGAAAGGATCTTGTTTATCCTTAGCTTTAGCCATATATTTTTTAGTGTCTCCACCATCTTCCTTAATACCTTCTAACATTTCTAAAACTGCTTGGTTAGCACCACCATGTAATGGTCCCCATAATGCAGAAATACCTGAAGATAAAGACGCGAATAAACCAGCGTGAGAAGATCCTACAATTCTAACAGTAGATGTAGAACAGTTTTGCTCATGATCTGCATGTAAGATTAATAACTTATCTAAAGCATTTACTAAAATTGGATTTTGAGTGTACTCTTGATTTGGTTTTTTAAACATCATTTTAAGGATGTTTTCTACATAACCTAAAGAATCATCACCGTAATCTAATGGCAATCCTTTTTGCTTACGCATTGTCCATGCTACTAACACAGGAAATTTACCCATTATCTTACAAACTGTATTGTAAACATCTTCTTCAGAGTCTACATTTACAGAAGATGGGTTAAATGCTGTTAAAGCACTTGTTAAAGATGATAACACTCCCATTGGATGTGCTGACTTAGGAAAAGCATCTACGATCTTCTTTACGTCATCATCAACAACAGATTGTTCTTTAATATCTTGTTCAAACTTTAATAATTCTTCTTTAGTTGGTAACTCTCCAAAAATCAATAAAAATGCAACTTCTAAGAAATCTGCTTTTTCGGCTAATTCTTCAATAGAATAACCTCTATATCTTAAAATTCCTTTTTCTCCATCTAAAAATGTAATAGCACTTTCGCAAGATCCTGTGTTTTTAAAACCTGGATCTATAGTTGTTACTCCTCCAGTAACAGCTCTAAGATTTTTAATATCTATTCCTATTTCATTTTCTGTACCAACAATTAAAGGAAATTCGTGCTTTTCTCCATTAATTTCAATCGTTGCTTTATCTGACATATATATTAATTTATTGTAAGTTATTTTGGATTGTAAATTTACAAAAACTATAACGATTTAGAAAGTCTATTTATAATGGTTTTAACAATTTTACTATAGGATAAACTTATTCTTATAAATTTAACATAAAAAAGCCTTTCAATTTACATTGAAAGGCTTTTTACAAGAACTTTAAAAATTTCTTATTTTTTTATTTTGAAAGCTTTTACACCAGGATAGTATGCTACTTCTCCTAATTCTTCTTCAATACGCAATAATTGATTGTATTTTGCCATACGATCACTTCTTGATGCCGACCCTGTTTTAATTTGCCCACAATTTAAAGCTACAGCCAAATCAGCAATAGTATTATCTTCTGTCTCTCCAGATCTATGAGACATCACAGACGTATAACCTGCATTATGTGCCATATTAACAGCTGCAATAGTTTCTGTTAACGTTCCGATTTGATTTACTTTAATTAAAATTGAATTAGCTATGTCTTGAGAAATCCCTTTAGCTAAACGTTCTACATTAGTTACATATAAATCATCACCAACTAATTGCACTTTATCTCCAATTTGTTCAGTTAAATATTTCCAACCTTCCCAATCGTTTTCATCCATACCATCTTCAATAGAGATAATCGGATAATTTCTTGATAATTCTGCTAAATAATCAGCTTGTTCTTTACTAGAACGTACTTTACCTGTTGGTCCTTCAAACTTAGAATAATCATAATTACCATCTACATAAAATTCTGCAGCAGCACAATCTAAAGCAATCATAACATCATCTCCTAAAGTGTATCCTGCGTTTTTAACAGCTAATGCGATAGTTTCTAAAGCATCTTCAGTACCTCCTTCTAGATTTGGAGCAAAACCACCTTCATCACCAACAGCTGTACTTAAACCTCTATCATGTAATACCTTTTTAAGATTATGGAAAATTTCCGTTCCCATTTGTAATGCATGTGTAAAGTTTTTAGCTTTTACAGGCATCACCATAAACTCTTGAAAAGCAATAGGTGCATCACTATGTGATCCTCCATTAATAATATTCATCATAGGTACAGGAAGTGTATTAGCACTTACCCCACCAATGTATCTGTATAATGGCATCCCTAATTCTGCAGCAGCAGCTTTAGCAACCGCTAGAGACACTCCTAAAATAGCATTAGCTCCTAATTTAGATTTATTAGGTGTACCATCTATTTCGCACATTAATGTATCTATATAATTCTGTTCGAAAACATTAACACCTAAAAGTTCTGAAGCTAAAATAGAATTTACATTATCTACAGCTTTAGATACCCCTTTACCCATATACTTATCGCCACCATCACGTAATTCTACAGCTTCATGTTCTCCAGTAGAAGCTCCTGACGGTACAGCTGCTCTACCAAAAAAACCATTTTCAGTTTCTACATCTACTTCAACAGTTGGGTTTCCTCTAGAATCAAAAATTTGTCTTGCGTGAACGTTGATTATAATACTCATATAAGTGTGGTTTTAATTTATTAAATTCAAATTTAATGTTTAATTATTAGCTATAAATAAGATTTACAGTAGAAATACATAATAATCTACCTATAACGTTTTAGTATAATAAAAAAGACAACGAAATATGAATATCGTTGCCTTTTTAATATTATTTATTTTTAATATTACTTATAAACTGATCAAATAAGTAAGATGAATCATGTGGCCCAGGACTTGCTTCTGGGTGATATTGAACAGAAAAAACATTTTTCGATTTCATTTTTAAACCTGCTACAGTATCATCATTTAAATGTAAGTGCGTGATTTCTAAATCTGGATGTGCTTCTGCTTCCTCTCTATTAACAGCAAAACCATGATTTTGAGATGTTATTTCTCCTTTACCTGTTACTAAATTTTTAACAGGATGGTTAATACCTCTATGTCCATTATGCATCTTGTAAGTGGAAATACCATTAGCTAAAGCAATCACTTGGTGTCCTAAACAAATACCAAATAATGGTAAATCTCTGCTAATAATTTCTTTAGCTAACGCTTGAGCATCTACCAAAGGTTGTGGATCTCCTGGTCCATTAGACAAGAAATAACCATCGGGATTCCAAGAACTTAAATCCTCAAAACTGGCATTGTAAGGATATACTTTAACGTAAGCGTCACGCTTAACTAAATTTCTTAAGATATTCTTTTTAATACCAATATCTAAAGCTGCAATTTTGATTGGTGCATTTTCATCACCTACAAAATAAGGGACTTTAGTAGATACTTTAGAAGCTAATTCTAAACCATCCATAGAAGGTATATCAGATAATTCTTTTTTAAGGTTTTCTAGATTATCAACATCAGTAGTAATTACAGCATTCATAGCACCATTATCTCTAATGTAACTAACTAATGCACGTGTGTCTACGTCAGATATTGCCAAAAGATTATTTGCATTTAAAAAATCTTCAAGAGATCCGTTAGAATCTACTCTAGAATAATCATAACTAAAGTTTTTACAAATTAAACCAGCAATTTTAATTGAATCTGATTCAACCTCATTATCATTTACCCCGTAATTACCAATATGTGCATTAGTAGTTACCATAAGTTGTCCATAATAGGAAGGGTCTGTAAAAATCTCTTGATAACCTGTCATTCCAGTATTGAAACAAACTTCACCAAATGCAGATCCTTCTCTACCTACTGCTTTACCATGAAAAATGGTACCGTCCTCTAATAAGATTAAGGCTTTTTTTAATTTTTGATACTTCATAGTCTTTAAAAAAGTTTAGCAAAATTGCATAAAAAAAAGGATAATCTAAAATAGATTATCCTTTTTATATTAAATGCTTATTAACATTTCTTATTCTTCTTCGTTAGATGCTACTGGTGGCGTTACTGTTTTAGCACTACCTCCTCTTCTACTTCTACGAGTAGTTTTCTTAGCTTTATTATCTGCATTGTAGATTTCATTGTAATCTACTAATTCGATCATAGCCATATCAGCATTATCCCCTAAACGGTTTCCTAACTTGATAATTCTTGTATAACCACCTGGACGGTCTCCAATCTTAGCTGCTACATCTCTAAATAATTCCGTTACTGCCTCTTTTTGACGTAATCTAGAAAATACTATACGTCTGTTGTGCGTAGTATCATTCTTTGATTTTGTAATCATTGGCTCTAGGAATCCTCTTAAAGCTTTAGCCTTAGCAACAGTTGTGTTAATACGTTTGTGTTCTATTAAAGAACAAGCCATATTAGCTAACATTGCTTTTCTGTGAGCTGTTTGTCTACCTAAGTGGTTTACTTTTTTTCCGTGTCTCATGACATTTTTTGTTTAATCACCATCTTGCTACAACTCTTACGAGGAGCAAAATATGATGTATTAGTCTTTATCTAGTTTATATTTTGATAAGTCCATTCCGAAATTAAGACCTTTTACATTTACTAGTTCTTCTAGCTCAGTTAAAGATTTCTTACCGAAGTTACGGAACTTCATTAAATCATTTTTATTGAATGATACTAAGTCTCCTAAAGTATCAACCTCTGCAGCCTTTAAACAATTAAGAGCACGAACAGATAAGTCCATATCAACTAATTTTGTTTTAAGTAACTGTCTCATGTGAAGTGATTCTTCATCATAAGTTTCAGTTTGTGCAATTTCATCCGCCTCTAAAGTAATACGCTCATCAGAGAATAACATAAAGTGGTGGATTAACGTTTTTGCTGCTTCAGTTAAAGCATCTTGAGGACTAATAGATCCATCAGTTTGAATTTCAAAAACTAATTTCTCATAATCCGTCTTTTGCTCTACACGGTAATTTTCAATGCTATATTTAACATTTTTTATCGGCGTGTAAATTGAATCAGTAAAAATTGTTCCAATTGGTGCAGAAGCTTTCTTATTTTCTTCAGCAGGAACATAACCTCTTCCTTTTTCAATTGTAATTTCCATATTGATGCTTACTTTAGAATCAAGATTACAGATAACCTGATCTGTATTTAATACTTGAAACCCTGAAATAAACTTCTGAAAATCTCCAGCAACTATTTTATCCTGACCAGAAATTGAAATAGAAATAGACTCATTGTCTACATCTTCTATCTGACGCTTAAAACGAACTTGCTTTAAGTTTAAGATAATTTCTGTTACATCTTCAACAACCCCTGCGATTGCTGAAAACTCATGATCTACACCTTCTATTCTAACAGAAGTTATTGCAAATCCTTCAAGAGAAGATAATAAAACTCTTCTTAAAGCATTTCCTACTGTTAAACCGTAACCAGGTTCTAGTGGTCTGAATTCGAATTTCCCTTCGAAATCAGTAGAATCAATCATGATTACCTTATCAGGCTTTTGAAAATTAAATACTGCCATATTGTTCTTCGTTTTAATTGTTATTTAGTTGCGCGATTTAAAAGCTTGAAGATCACTAACAAATCCTTTGGCTAAATACCAATATGATTATTTATTATTTAGAGTATAATTCAACGATGAATTGCTCGTTGATGTTTTCTGGAATCTGAATTCTAGCAGGAACAGAAACATAAGTCCCTTCCTTTTTCTCACTATTCCAAGTAATCCATTCAAATACGTTACTTGAGTTAGCTAAAGAACTTCCAATAGCTTCAAGAGATTTAGACTTTTCTCTAACTGCAACAACATCTCCAGCTTTTAACTGGTATGAAGGTACATTTACTAATTGTCCATTAACAGTAATATGTCTGTGAGATACTAATTGTCTAGCACCACTTCTAGAAGGAGAAACTCCCATTCTATATACTACATTGTCTAATCTAGACTCACATAATTGAAGTAAAACCTCACCTGTAATTCCAGGAGAAGCGGTAGCTTTTTTGAACATATTTCTGAATTGACGCTCTAATATACCATAAGTATATTTAGCCTTTTGCTTCTCCATTAACTGGATTGCATATTCAGATTTCTTTCCACGTCTTCTTGCGTTTCCGTGTTGCCCAGGTGGGTAATTTCTTTTTTCGAAAGATTTGTCATCTCCGAAGATAGCTTCACCAAACTTACGAGCTATTTTAGTTTTAGGACCAGTATATCTTGCCATTTCTTTAATTGATTTAAGAGTGATTATGAATTAAGGTCTTAATCTTATCCTTCGATAATCGTTAATCTCTTGTTGATACTTGTTAATAATTTCAGTTTACAAATTTATACAAAAAATTAATACCATCTGTAAACAGATGATATTAATTTTTCAATTTGCTGTATTTTAAAAAAAGTAATTAAACTCTTCTTCTTTTTGGAGGACGACATCCATTATGTGGTAAAGGTGTAACATCAATAATTTCTGTTACTTCTATTCCCGCATTGTGGATTGAACGAATAGCAGATTCTCTACCATTCCCAGGTCCTTTAACGTAAACTTTCACCTTTTTTAAACCTGCCTCTTTAGCTACTCCAGAAGCATCTTCTGCTGCTAACTGTGCTGCATAAGGTGTGTTTTTCTTAGATCCTCTAAATCCCATCTTACCTGCAGAAGACCATGAAATAACGTCTCCTTTTTTATTGGTAAGTGAAATAATGATATTGTTAAATGAAGCAGTAATGTGAGCCTCTCCAACAGCGTCAATAATAACTTTACGTTTTTTTGTGCTTTTAGCGTTTGTCTTTGCCATACTACTTATTATTTAGTTGCTTTTTTCTTGTTAGCAACAGTTTTTCTTCTACCTTTTCTTGTTCTAGAGTTGTTTTTAGTACGTTGACCTCTTAAAGGTAAACCAGCTCTATGACGTATACCTCTGTAACATCCAATATCCATTAAACGTTTAATGTTCAATTGTGTTTCAGAACGTAATTCACCTTCAATTGTAAAAGTTCCAACAGCGTCACGGATTGCTCCAATTTGATCATCTGTCCAATCTTGTACTTTGATGCTTTCGTCTACTTTAGCTGCTGCTAAAATTTCTTGAGATCTACTTCTACCTACTCCGTAGATATAAGTTAAAGAGATTATTCCTCTTTTCTGTTTTGGTATGTCTACACCTGCGATTCTTGCCATAATTACCCTTGTCTTTGTTTGAATCTAGGATTCTTTTTGTTAATGACGTAAAGTCTACCTTTTCTGCGTACGATTTTACAATCTGCACTTCTTTTTTTAACTGATGCTCTTACTTTCATCGTATTAGTATCTATAGGTTATTCGAGCCTTAGTTAAATCGTAAGGACTCATTTCTAATTTCACTTTATCTCCTGGTAACAATTTAATGTAATGCATACGCATTTTACCTGAAATATGTGCGGTCACAATATGACCATTTTCTAATTCAACACGAAACATTGCATTTGATAATGCCTCTATTATCGTACCGTCTTGTTCTATTGCTGCTTGTTTTGCCATAGTGAAAAATATTAAGCTACTGCTTTTCTGTTTTTACCTGTTTTCATCAAGCCATCATAATGTCTATTTAACAAGTAAGAATTTACTTGTTGCATAGTATCTATTGCAACTCCAACCATAATTAATAAAGATGTACCTCCAAAAAATAAGGCCCAACCTTGCTGTACATTTAACAACTTAACTATAAACGCTGGGAACACAGCTATTAAAGCAAGAAATATAGAACCAGGTAAAGTTATTTGAGACATAATTTTATCCAAATACTCTGATGTTTCAGATCCAGGACGAATACCAGGAATAAATCCTCCGCTACGTTTTAGATCATCTGCCATTTTATTTGTAGGAACAGTAATTGCAGTGTAAAAATAAGTAAATATTACAATTAACAATGCAAATACTAAGTTATACCAAAATCCGAAAATATCCGAAAAGTTTGATTGCATCCATAAACCAGTAGCTGTATCCTTTAATAAAGAAGATCCTCCTATTAGCCCAGGAACAAACATAATTGCTTGAGCGAATATAATTGGCATTACACCAGAAGCATTTAATTTTAAAGGAATGTACTGTCTTGATCCAAACACATTCTTCTCATATCCTCCAGTTGCAGAACGTCTAGCGTACTGAACTGCGATTTTACGTACTGCCATCACTAATAATATTGATAGCAAAATAATAACGAACCAAATTACGATTTCAAATAAAATCATCATAACGTTGTTTCCAGTTTCTAATCTTGATGCAGCATTCTGTAAGAAAGATTTAGGTAAAGTAGCAATAATACCTACCATAATTAATAATGAAATACCATTACCAATTCCTTTATCCGTAATCTTTTCTCCTAACCACATAGCAAAAATAGTACCTGTAACTAAAATAACTATTGATGAGAAATAAAACACCCCACCTTGACCAAGTAAAAACGCTGAGTTCGGAATCCCAAACATAGGCTGTAAACTAGCCAAATAACCAGGTGCCTGTACTAAGCAAATAGCAATAGTTAACCAACGTGTTATCTGAGTGATTTTTTTCTGACCACTAGCTCCTTCCTTTTGTAGTTTCTGTAAATAAGGAATAGCTATTCCCATTAACTGAACTACAATAGAAGCAGAAATGTATGGCATAATTCCAAGTGCAAATACAGAAGCATTAGCGAAAGCCCCTCCTGTAAATGCGTTTAAGATACCGAATATACCATCAGATGTACCAGCTTGTAAACTCTCTAATTGAGTAGCGTCAATACCTGGTAATACAACTTGTGCTCCGAAACGATAAACTAATAACAGTCCTAGTGTAACTACGATTCTGTTTCTTAACTCTTCAATTTTCCAAACATTTTTTAATGTCTCTATAAATTTCATCCGTTCAATTATTCTTATAAAGTTACAGCTTCTCCTCCTGCAGCTTCAATAGCAGCTTTTGCAGTAGCAGTAAATTTATGAGCTGTGATACTTAATTTAGCTTTTAATTCTCCTCTTCCTAAAATCTTAACTAGCTCGTTTTTACCAGCTAATCCAAGACCTACTAAGGTATCAAAATCTAAAGTATCTTTAATTTTCTTATCGTCAACTAATTGTTGGATCACATCTAAGTTTACACCTTGATGCTCTATACGATTAATGTTAGTAAAACCAAACTTAGGTACTCTACGTTGAAGTGGCATTTGCCCTCCTTCGAAACCTACCTTTTTAGAATAACCAGATCTAGATTTAGCTCCCTTGTGACCACGTGTTGCAGTACCACCTTTACCAGAACCTTGACCTCTACCTATTCTTTTACCTTGATTTTTAACTGAACCTTCTGCAGGTTTTAAATTACTTAAATCCATTTTCAGTATTATTATTTAGTTTCTTCAACAGAAACTAAGTGATTTACTTTTGCTACCATTCCTAAGATATTAGGAGTAGCCTCGTGTTCTATAGTTTGCCCAATCTTTTTAAGACCAAGAGCCAATAAAGTTCTCTTTTGTCTCTGTGTTCTATTGATTGCGCTTTTAACTTTTGTTACTTTTATCTTAGACATTGCTGTTATGATTATCCGTTAAAAACTTTTTCTAAAGAGATACCTCTTTCACGAGCAATCGTTCTTGGGTCTCTTAGTTGTAATAAAGCATCAAAAGTTGCTTTTACAACATTATGAGGGTTTGATGAACCTTGAGATTTAGATAATACGTCATGTACACCTACTGCTTCTAAAACTGTTCTAACAGCTCCACCAGCAATAACCCCTGTTCCAGGAGCTGCAGGTATAACATTTACTCTTGCACCACCAAATTTTCCTTTTTGTTCATGAGGTAAAGTTCCTTTCATGATTGGAATACGAACTAAGTTTTTCTTAGCATCTTCAATTGCCTTTGCGATTGCACTTGCAACATCTTTCGATTTTCCTAAACCATGACCGACAACACCAGCTTCATCTCCAACCACTACGATTGCCGAGAAACCAAATGCTCTACCCCCTTTTGTTACCTTAGTAACTCTCTGTACACCAACTAAACGATCTTTAAGATCTAATCCACTTGGCTTTACTAGCTCTGCGCTTTTGTATTTTTGATACATAATTTCTTAGAATTTAAGTCCTCCTTCTCTAGCTCCTTCAGCTAATGATTTGATTCTACCATGATATAAATATCCACCTCTATCAAAAGCTATAGTTGCAACTCCAGCTTTAAGGGCTTTCTCTGCGATAGACTTACCTACTAATGCAGCTACTTCTACTTTATTTCCTTTTGCAGCAATATCTTTATCTCTAGAAGATGAAGCTACTAATGTTTTACCATTAACGTCATCTACAATTTGAGCATAAATTTCTTTATTACTTCTAAAAACAGCTAATCTAGGTCTAGCTTCTGTACCAGAAACAACCTTACGGATTCTGTTTTTAATTCTTAATCGTCTTTCGTTTTTTGTTAACGCCATAACTATTATGCTGATTTACCTGCTTTTCTTCTTAATATTTCTCCAACAAATTTGATACCTTTTCCTTTATAAGGCTCAGGTGGTCTAAATCCTCTAATTTTAGCAGCAACCTGACCAACTAACTGTTTGTCAAATGATGTTAAAATTACTTTTGGGTTTTTACCTTTATCAGAAACTGTTTCTACTTTAACTTCAGGAGCTACACTTAAAACTATATTGTGAGAAAAACCTAAAGCCAAATCAAGGATATTACCTTGGTTTGATGCTCTGTACCCAACACCAACTAATTCTAATTCTTTCTTCCATCCTTTAGATACACCTTCAACCATGTTGTTAACTAATGAACGATATAAACCGTGTTTAGCCTTTTGATCTTTAGTATCAGCTGAACGCGTAACCAATATGTTACCATCTTCAACTTTAATTTCTACAGTATCAAAATTCTGAGATAATTCTCCTAATTTTCCTTTTACTGTTATAGTGCTATTGTCTACTGTTACAGTTACTCCTTCTGGAATGGCAACTGGATTATTTCCTATTCTTGACATTTTCTTCTGGATTTTAGATTAGTAAACGTAACATAAAACTTCACCACCTACGTTTTCTCTTTGTGCTTGCTTACCTGTCATAACTCCATGTGAAGTTGAAACGATAGCAATACCTAATCCATTAAGAATACGTGGTAATTCAGTAGAACTAGAATATTTTCTTAAACCAGGCTTACTGATTCTTTGTAATTTTCTAATTACTGGTTCTTTTGTTTCCTTATTATACTTTAAGGCTATTTTGATAGTACCTTGAACAGTGCTATCATCGAACTTATAACTTAAAATATATCCTTGATCGAATAAAATTTTAGTCATGTTCTTTTTTAAATTTGATGCAGGAATTTCTACAACTCTATGATTAGCACGCACTGCGTTTCTAATTCTAGTCAAGTAATCTGCAATTGGATCTGTATACATATGTATTGATTTGCGGACTGGGTTTTCGGACTATTCCGAACCTTAGACCAATTATAATTTTACCAACTTGCTTTTCTAACACCCGGGATTAACCCTTGGTTAGCCATTTCTCTAAACATTACACGAGAAACACCAAAGGTACGCATATATCCCTTTGGTCTACCAGTTAATTTACATCTATTATGTTGACGAACTGGTGAAGCGTTTTTCGGTAACTTTTGTAATGCCTCATAATCTCCAGCTTCTTTCAAAGCCTTACGTTTTTCAGCATATTTAGCTACAGTTTTTGATCTTTTGACCTCACGGGCCTTCATTGATTCTTTAGCCATATCTTAATTTTTTTGAAAAGGTAAACCTAATTCAGTTAATAATGATTTTGCTTCCTTATCTGTGGGAGCAGAAGTTACAAATGTAATATCCATTCCGTCAATTTTATTAACTTTATCGATATTTATTTCTGGAAAGATAATTTGCTCAGTAACTCCTAAGTTATAATTACCTCTTCCATCAAATCCTGTAGCTTTAACTCCGTTAAAATCTCTAACACGTGGAAGTGCTGAAGTTATTAAACGATCTAAAAACTCATACATTCTTTCTCCTCTTAACGTAACTTTCGCACCAATTGGCATCCCTTTACGTAGTTTAAAAGATGCAACATCTTTCTTAGATATAGTAGCAACTGCTTTTTGACCAGTTATTATTGTAAACTCGTCTACTGCATGATCTACAAGCTTTTTATCTGCAACTGCAGCTCCAACTCCTCTAGATAATACTATCTTTTCTAGTTTTGGAACTTGCATTACATTACTGTATCCAAATTCTTCTGTAAGAGCAGCAATTACTTTGCTTTTATACTCTTCTTTAAGTCTCGGTGAATATCCCATAACTATATTACTTCATTAGATTTTTTAGAAAATCTGACTTTTTTATCACCTTCAACTCTATAACCTATTCTTGTAGCTTCTCCTTTAGAAGTTAACAATGATAAGTTAGAAATATTGATTGGCGCCTCTTTTTCTACGATACCTCCTTGAGGGCTTTGTGCACTTGGTTTAGTATGTTTCTTAACCATGTTCACACCTTCAACTATAGCCTTATTTTTCTCAATAAAGACCTTTTGGACTTTACCTTCAGAACCTTTATGGTCTCCAGCTATAACTTTGACTGTATCTCCTGTTTTAATTTTAAGCTTTGTCATTTTTTTATCAATTAAAGCACCTCTGGTGCCAATGATACAATTTTCATGAATTGTTTATCACGAAGTTCTCTAGCTACAGGTCCAAATACACGTGTTCCTCTCATTTCACCCGTTGGGTTTAAAAGTACACAAGCATTGTCGTCAAATCTAATATAAGATCCGTCTGGACGTCTAACTTCTTTCTTTGTACGTACAACAACTGCTGTTGATACCGCTCCTTTTTTAATGTTTCCATTAGGAGTTGCATCTTTTACAGTGACAACAATTTTGTCACCTACAGAAGCGTATCTTCTCTTAGTACCACCTAGAACACGTATTGTTAATACTTCTTTTGCTCCAGTGTTATCTGCTACTCTTAGTCTTGATTCTTGTTGTACCATAATTACTTCGCTCTTTCAATTATTTCAACTAATCTCCAACATTTAGATTTACTTAAAGGTCTTGTTTCCATGATCTTTACTGTATCTCCAATATTACAATCGTTTGTCTCATCGTGTGCAACATATTTCTTTGTTTTTAACACGAACTTTCCGTACATAGGGTGTTTTACTTTTTTAACTTCAGCAACCACAATTGATTTCTGCATCTTGTTACTAGTAACTATCCCGATACGCTCTTTTCTTAAGTTTCTTTTTTCCATCTTGTAAGCAGAATTATTGTAAATCTCTTTTAGTTAATTCTGTTGCAATTTTTGCAACCGAACGTCTTACTTGACGTAATTGAATTGGGTTCTCTAAAGGAGAAACTGCATGAGCCATTTTTAAATCTGAATAACTCTTCTTTGTTTCACTAAGTTTCTCTTGTAACTCAGCTACAGATAATTCTTTAATTTCTGATTGTTTCATAATATCAAATAAATTATGCTTCGTAATCTCTAGCGATTACAAACTTAGTTTTTACTGGTAATTTTTGAGCTGCAAGTCTTAATGCTTCTTTAGCTATTTCTAAAGGCACTCCTCCAACTTCGAAAAGGATTCTTCCTGGTTTAACAACTGCTGCCCAATATTCTACTCCCCCTTTACCTTTACCCATACGTACTTCAAGAGGTTTCTTAGTGATCGGCTTATCTGGAAATATCTTAATCCAAAGCTGACCTTCTCTTTTCATGTGACGAGTAGCGGCAATACGAGCTGCTTCTATTTGACGTGATGTTAAAAAATTAGAATCCAATGATTTTATTCCAAAAGTTCCGTTTGAAAGTAAGTGACCTCTACCAGAGTTCCCTTTCATACGTCCCTTTTGCATTTTTCTAAATTTTGTTCTTTTAGGCTGTAACATTTTTTCTGTTCTTTAAAAAATTACTTTCTACGACGTTGTTGTGGCTTTCCACCTTGGCGTCCACCTTTTCCTTGCTTCTTAGCTAAGCCAACAAGAGGAGAAAGTTCTCTTTTACCATATACTTCACCTTTCATGATCCATACTTTAACCCCTAATCTACCATAAGTAGTATGAGACTCAACTAAAGCATAGTCAATATCGGCTCTGAATGTAGATAAAGGAATACGTCCTTCTTTGTAGTGTTCTGAACGTGCCATCTCTGCCCCGTTTAAACGTCCACTAATCTGGATTTTAATTCCCTCAGCATTCATTCTCATTGTAGCAGCAATAGCCATCTTAATTGCACGTCTGTATGAAATTCTGTTTTCAATTTGACGAGCAATACTAGATCCTACTAAAAATGCATCAAGCTCAGGTCTTTTAATTTCAAATATATTTATTTGAACTTCTTTTCCTGTAATTTTCTTAAGTTCTTCTTTTAACTTGTCTACCTCTTGTCCACCTTTCCCAATAATAATACCAGGTCTAGCAGTAGTGATAGTAACGGTTACAAGTTTTAAAGTTCTCTCAATAATTACACGAGATACACTAGCTTTAGATAAACGCGCGTGAACGTATTTTCTGATCTTATCGTCTTCGGCAAGTTTATCACCATAATCGTTTCCTCCGTACCAGTTAGATTCCCATCCTCTGATAATTCCTAAGCGATTTCCGATTGGATTTGTCTTTTGTCCCATATCTATCTTAGCTTTGTGTGTTATTGTTAGCACCAACCACGATTGTTACGTGGTTAGAGCGTTTTCTTATTCTGTGAGCACGTCCCTGTGGTGCTGGACGTAATCTTTTTAACATAGATCCACCATCTACTCTTATTTCTTTAACGACTAATTCAGCATCTTCGATACTTGCATCTTCGTTTTTTGCCTGCCAATTAGCTATCGCTGAAAGTAATAATTTCTCTAAACGATTTGAAGCTTCTTTTTGACTGAATTTCAAAATATTAAGTGCCTTTTCTACGCGTTCACCTCTTACTAAATCGGCTACTAAACGCATTTTTCTTGGTGACGTAGGACAGTTATTAAGCTTAGCAAAAGCGATTTGCTTTTTACCTTCCTTAATAGCGTCTGCCATTTGTTTTTTACGACTTCCCATAGCTTACTTTTTACCTTTATTTTTAGCACCTGCATGACCTCTAAAAGATCTTGTTGGTGAAAATTCTCCTAATTTATGCCCAACCATGTTTTCTGTAACATAAACTGGAACAAACTGACGACCGTTATGTACTGCGATTGTTTGTCCAACAAAATCTGGAGTAATCATACTTGCTCTTGACCAAGTTTTGATTACTGTTTTCTTGTCAGCTTCAACATTAGCAGCTACTTTTTTCTCTAATTTATAGTGAACGTAAGGTCCTTTTTTTAATGATCTTGCCATGATTTCTTATTTCTTTCTACGTTCTATAATATATTTATTACTCGCTTTAGTTTTAGAACGTGTTCTATATCCTTTAGCTGGTATACCGTTTCTAGAACGTGGATGTCCACCTGATGACTTACCTTCACCACCTCCCATTGGGTGATCAACTGGGTTCATTACAACTGGTCTTGTTCTTGGTCTTCTACCTAACCATCTGCTACGTCCTGCTTTACCAGAAACTAATAGTTGATGATCAGAGTTAGATACTGCTCCAATTGTCGCTGCACATGTTACTAGTATTAATCTAGTTTCACCTGAAGGCAATTTAATTGTTGCAAATTTACCATCCCTAGCCATTAATTGAGCAAAAGCTCCAGCACTTCTTGCCATTACAGCACCTTGTCCTGGCCTTAACTCTACACAAGAAATAATTGTTCCAAGTGGAATATTTGCTAATGGCATTGCATTTCCTATTTCAGGAGCTGCATTTTCACCAGAAACAACAGTTTGTCCAACTTGTAAACCATTTTGAGCAATGATATAAGTCTTTTCACCATCTTGATAATTTAACAAAGCGATGAATGCTGTTCTATTTGGATCGTATTGGATTGAAGCAACTTCAGCAGGAATACCTGCTTTAGTTCTCTTGAAATCGATAATACGATATCTACGTTTATGACCACCACCTTTGTAGCGCATTGTCATACGTCCTTGACTGTTTCTACCACCTGATCGTTTTTTCGGAGCCAATAGGCTTTTTTCCGGCTTATCAGTAGTAATGGCGTCAAATCCGTTTACTACTCTAAATCGCTGACCTGGTGTGATTGGTTTTAATTTTCTTACTGACATTTGTCTTTAATTACATGTTAGTGTATAAATCAATCATTTCACCTTCCGCCAGTTGTACAATTGCTTTTTTCTTAGCATTTGTTTTACCATGCTGAATACCAGTTTTTGTAAACTTGGTACTCCTATCTGGACGGACATTTATAGTACGAACTTTTTCAACAGAAACTCCATAAGCAGCTTCCACTGCTTTTTTGATTTCTACCTTGTTCGCCTTAGTGTTCACAAAAAAGCTAAAACAATTGTTTAACTCGCTGTTAGCAGTTGCTTTTTCTGTGATTATAGGTTTAATTAAGATATTCATTTTGTTTCTATTTGCTTAAATTCGACTCAATACCTTCTAAAGAACTCTCTAGAAGAATAACTTGATTTGCATTTAATATTTTATAAGTACTTAATTCTGAGCTCATTATAACTTCAGAGCCTTTTAAATTACGTGATGACAAATATACATTATTATTTGACGTACCCAACACAAACAATGATTTTTTGTTTTGTAGGTCTAACGCATTTAAAACCGCTGTGAAATTCTTAGTCTTTGGAGCGTCAAAATTAAAGTCTTCTAAAACAATAATTGACTTTTCACTTGCCTTAATACTAAACGCTGATTTACGTGCTAAACGCTTCAGGTTTTTGTTAAGTTTAAATGAATAATTTCTAGGTCTTGGTCCGAACATACGTCCACCTCCTCTAAAAACTCCTGACTTAATACTACCAGCTCTGGCTGTACCAGTACCTTTTTGTTTTTTAATCTTACGTGTACTTCCAGTTATCTCAGCACGCTCTTTAGCTTTGTGAGTACCTTGTCTTTGGTTAGCTAAGTATTGCTTAACATCCAAATATACAGCATGATTATTAGGTTCAATAGCAAAAACACCGTCAGAAAGGTCTGCCTTTCTACCTGTTTCTTTTCCGTTTATATCTAAAACTGCTACTTTCATTATTTTCTAATAATTACATAAGCGTTTTTGTGTCCAGGTACACAACCTTTAACAACAAGTAAATTCTTTTCAGGAACTACTTTTAAAACTCTTAAATTTTCAACTTTAACTGAGTCCGTTCCCATTCTTCCTGCCATACGCATTCCTTTGAATACTCTAGCTGGATAAGACGCTGCTCCAATAGATCCCGGTGCTCTTAAACGGTTATGTTGTCCGTGAGTAGCTTGACCTACACCCGCAAAACCATGACGTTTTACAACCCCTTGAAATCCTTTTCCTTTTGATGTACCTGATACATCAACAAATTCACCTTCTGCAAAGTGATCTACAGTGATTGCATCACCTAATTTGTACTCCGAATCAAAACCTCTAAATTCAACGATTTTGCGTTTTACAGAAGTCCCTGCTTTTTTAGCATGACCTAAGTCAGCTTTAGTAGCACTTTTTTCTGTCGCGTCATCGAAACCAAGTTGAACAGCACTATAGCCGTCAACTTCTTCAGTTCTGACTTGGGTAACGATACATGGTCCAGCTTCGATTACTGTACATGGCATATTCTTACCATTTTCATCGAAAATGCTGGTCATACCGATTTTTCTTCCAATTAACCCAGACATAATTTTTATTTATTTGTTATTACTATTTATTAAAACACAAGGCTGAAAAATACGTTTCAGCCTTGAATTGTATTTTAACCGTTTTTCCTTCGCACGAAGCTTAGGACATGTTTCGCTTAATCAACGTTAAACGAGTAAGTTTACTTAAACCTTAATTTCAACTTCTACTCCACTTGGCAATTCAAGTTTCATTAAAGCGTCAATTGTTTTAGAAGATGAAGAGTAAATATCTAATAATCTCTTGTAAGAGCTTAATTGAAATTGTTCTCTAGACTTCTTATTAACGTGAGGTGAACGTAATACAGTGAAAATTTTCTTGTGCGTTGGTAATGGAATTGGTCCAGTTACAACAGCACCTGTACTTTTTACTGTTTTTACAATCTTTTCAGCAGACTTATCTACTAAGTTATGATCGTAAGATTTTAATTTTATTCTAATTTTTTGACTCATTTTATTAAGATTTACGATTCAACGCCTTTAGCTGCTTTGATTACTTCTTCAGAAATATTTGAAGGTGTTTCAGCATAGTGAGAAAATTCCATTGTAGAAGTAGCTCTACCAGAAGATAATGTTCTTAATGTTGTTACATATCCAAACATCTCTGATAATGGTACAGTAGCTTTTACAGTTTTTGCACCTGCTCTATCTCCCATATCACTAACTTGACCTCTTCTTCTATTTAAATCTCCTACGATATCACCCATGTTTTCTTCTGGAGTAATAACTTCTAGCTTCATAATAGGCTCCATGATTACTGCTTTTGCAGCTTTAGCACAGTTTTTAAATCCTAACTTTGCTGCTAATTCGAAAGATAATTGATCAGAATCCACATCATGGTAAGATCCATCTCTTAAAGTAACTTTCATCGCATCAACTTCAAAACCAGCTAATGGTCCATTAACCATTGCCATTTTAAATCCTTTCTCAATTGAAGGGATAAATTCTTTAGGAACGTTACCACCTTTAATTACAGATGTAAATTGAAGTCCAACAACTCCTTCATCTGCTGGCTCTACTGTAAATACAATATCTGCGAATTTACCACGTCCACCAGATTGCTTTTTGTAAACTTCTCTGTGATCAGCAGCTTGTGTAATAGCTTCTTTGTACTCAACTTGAGGTTGTCCTTGATTTACTTCCACTTTAAACTCACGTTTTAAACGGTCTACAATTACATCTAAGTGTAATTCGCCCATTCCAGAAATAATAGTTTGACCTGAAGCCTCGTCAGAACGCACAGTAAATGTAGGATCTTCTTCAGCTAACTTAGCTAAACCTAAACCTAATTTATCAACATCAGCTTTAGTTTTTGGTTCAACCGCAATACCAATTACTGGATCAGGGAAGTCCATAGACTCTAAAACTATTGGATGTTTCTCATCTGAAAGTGTATCTCCTGTTTTAATAGATTTAAATCCAACAGCAGCTCCAATATCTCCAGCTTCGATAAAATCAATTGCATTTTGCTTATTAGCATGCATTTGATAGATACGTGAAATACGCTCTTTTTTACCAGAACGGTTATTTAACACGTAAGAACCTGCATCTAAACGACCAGAATATGCTCTAAAAAATGCTAAACGTCCAACAAAAGGATCCGTTGCAATTTTAAAGGCTAATGCAGCGAAAGGCTCGTCTACACTTGGCTTACGTAATTCTTCTTTTTCTGTATCTGGGTTCATACCAACAATACCTTCCTTGTCCATTGGAGAAGGCAAGTAACGACATACAGCATCTAATAAGAACTGAACACCTTTGTTTTTAAACGCAGAACCACAAATCATAGGAATAATTGCCATATCCATTACTGCTGCTCTAAGCGCTTTATGCACCTCGTCTTCAGTAATAGAATTTTCATCTTCCATGAATTTTTCTAAAAGATTCTCATCATAACTTGCAACCTCTTCAATTAAAAGTGCACGGTACTTACGAGCTTCTTCTTTCATATCCTCAGGGATTTCGATTACATCGAAAGTTGCTCCTTGAGTTTCATCATGCCATACAATAGCACGGTTTTTAACTAAGTCAATAATACCTTTAAAATCTTCTTCGTCACCAATATTTAAAACTATTGGCACCGCGTTAGACTTTAACATGTCTTTTACTTGTTGACAAACTCCTAAAAAGTCAGATCCTTGACGGTCCATTTTATTAACGAAACCAATTCTTGGCACTTTATAGTTGTCTGCAAGTCTCCAGTTAGTTTCAGATTGAGGTTCAACACCATCAACTGCACTAAATAAAAACACTAAACCATCTAATACACGTAATGATCTATTTACCTCTACAGTAAAATCTACGTGACCAGGAGTATCAATAATATTAAAGTGATAATCCTTTGTATCAGGAGTAGGTTCTGCATTTTCTAATGGAAACTTCCATGTACAAGTTGTAGCTGCAGACGTAATAGTAATACCACGTTCTTGCTCTTGCTCCATCCAGTCCATTGTAGCAGCACCATCATGTACTTCTCCAATCTTGTGAGAAACTCCTGTATAATATAGAACACGCTCTGTTGTTGTAGTTTTACCTGCATCAATATGAGCTGCAATTCCAATGTTTCTTGTATATTTTAAATCTCTAGCCATATCTTATTAAAATCTAAAGTGAGAGAATGCTTTGTTTGCCTCAGCCATTTTGTGAGTATCAGTACGTTTCTTAACTGCTGCTCCTTCTTCCTTAGCTGCTGCTAAAATTTCTGATGCTAAACGTAGTGCCATAGATTTTTCATTTCTCTTACGAGAAAAACTAATTAACCACTTCATTGCAGTAGAAACCTTACGGTCTGCACGTATTGGGTTAGGAATTTGGAATGTAGCTCCACCTACTCTACGACTACGTACTTCTACGTGAGGCATAACGTTAGATAATGCATCTTTCCAGATTTCTAATGCTGTTTTTTCTTCGTCTGTCTTTTTAGTATCTACGATGTCAATTGCGTCGTAAAACACTTTAAAGGCTACAGACTTCTTTCCGTCCCACATCATCATGTTAACAAATCTAGTTACTAACTGATCGTTAAATCGAGGATCTGGTAAAAGCGGTCTTTTTTTTGCTGCTCTTTTTCTCATGTCTTCTTCTTAAGTTTTTAATTAACTTTTAGGGCGTTTTGCACCATACTTAGATCTACGTTGTGTTCTACCTGCAACACCTGCTGTGTCTAAGGCACCACGAACGATGTGATATCTAACTCCTGGTAAATCTTTTACCCTTCCACCTCTAACCAATACTATCGAGTGCTCTTGTAAATTGTGACCTTCTCCACCGATGTATGCATTTACTTCGTTACCGTTTGTTAAACGAACCCTTGCTACCTTACGCATTGCTGAGTTAGGTTTTTTAGGTGTCGTTGTATAAACACGAGTACACACACCACGTCTTTGAGGACACGAATCTAAAGCAGCCGATTTACTCTTCTTGGTTATTTTGGCTCTTCCTTTTCGTACTAATTGTGAAATTGTTGGCATATAATTCTAATATAATTTTATGTTACCTCTCTCTAAGAGGGGTGCAAATGTAGTGATTTAATTCAAGTAATCAAACCTTAATGCATTAATTTTCAATAGAATTTAAAATTAAATTTCCACCAGATATTATTTAGTTACTTTTTTACGTTAATTTTACTTTCAACATATAATCAAACAGAATTTGAATTTTAAAACATATACAACTTGTCTAATCTTCATTTTATACGCCTCTATATTATGCAGTCAAAATTTACAATTAAAAGTAATAGGGTTTGATGATAACGAAACTTCAATATTAAGCCAATACAATACCAAAACAACATTTGATTCTTATGAAGAACTTAAACTAAATGTATCTCATATTGAAAATACCTTAAGACAAAATGGTTATATTAATAATCATTTACTATCTATAACTAATAGTAAAAACAAACTCTATATCGCACAAATAGCACTCAAAAATAAAATAGAAAATGTTGTCCTATATATAGACCCTACTTTTCAGTCTAAAAACTATTTCTCTAAACTAAACATAGATAACTTAAAAAACAACACTTTTGAAGTTCCCTATTTAGCATTAGAAAAACTGTTAATTAAGTACAATAAAATAATAAGTGAAACCGGTCAACCATTTTCCACTTTACAACTTAGTGATGTCAAACAAAAAAATAACACAACCCTTTCAGCAAATCTAATAATCACGACTCAAGAAAAAAACAGACAACTAAACAAAATAATTATCAAAGGATATGATAAGTTTCCTAAATCTTATCTAAAACGATTTCTTAAAATCCAGAAAAACAAAACGTTTAACCTTTCTTCCATTAACAAAAAGACACTTCAATTAAACAACTTAAGTTTTGCATCTCAAACTAAACCTGCTGAAATACTATTTACAAAAGATTCAACACAATTATATTTATACTTAAAAAAAACACCAAGTAACAACTTTGATGGATTTATTGGATTTACAACAAATGAACAAACCAACAAATTAGAATTTAATGGCTACTTAAATTTACAACTAGTTAATAATTTAAATTATGGCGAAAGTTTATACTTAGACTACAAAAGTGATGAGAGTGAACAGAAAAACTTCAACTTAATCGCAAATCTTCCTTACTTATTCAAAACACCTATAGGACTAGAAGCTTCACTTAATATAACAAAAAGAGATTCCTCATTTATTAACACAAAGCAAAAAGCAAGTCTTTTTTATCAATTAAATGATAAAACAAGTTTGTACGCGGGAATTGAAACAACAGAATCAAGTCATTTATCTGACAACCTAGAAAACATAGAAGATTACAGCTCAAATTTTCTTAAATTAAGATATCAATTCAGACAACTACAAAATGAAGACCCTCTATTTAAAATAAAGACAGAAATAAATACTGAATTTGGTACCGGAAAAAGACAAGCAACATTAAACAACCAAAGCCAAAATTCTATAGATTTTAATGGTAGCCACATTTTTAAGTTAAATAACAATAACAGCTTCTATATTAAAAGCATAATTCAACTCATTTTGTCAGAAAACTACCTCGAAAACGAGCTTTTTAGGTTTGGAGGTGTTAATACTTTACGAGGATTTACAGAAAATAGTCTAATTGCTAACAGTCTTTACATATTAAACACAGAATACAGATACAAATTAAGCAACAGTATTTTTGTTAACTCTGTTATAGATATAGCACACTTTAAAAACGATAATTTAAACCAAAAAGAAAATCTATATGGATTTGGTTTTGGTTTCGGAATACTTACCAATGCTGGATTACTTCGATTTATTTATGCTAATGGTAAAACAGAACAAGCCTCTTTCAACTTCTCTAATTCTAAGATTCATATTAGCCTAAAGGCGACCTTCTAATTTAGAATAATTCAAACATTTTAACTCATGTTAATTTAATATTAAAAAAAACTGCCTAAACATTGTTTTATTAACAAATTATTTAGATTTTTGGGATAGACTAATTTAATATATTAATATGAAAACAAATTTAAATCGAATTTTAACACTGTTCTTAGTGATGGTAGCCAGTCTATCGTACGCTCAAGAACGAACAATCTCAGGAACTATTACTGATGAAAATGGACTACCATTGCCCTCAGCAACAATTGTTGTAAAAGGAACTTCTAATGGTAGTACTTCAGATTTTGATGGAAACTACTCTATTCAAGCAAGTAATGGTCAAGTATTAAACTTTAGCTATGTTGGGTATGACTCTGTTGAAAAAACAATTGGAGCTTCTAGCACTATTAGCGTTAGTTTACAACCAGGTAATACTTTAGACGAAGTTGTTGTAACCGCTTTAGGTATTAAAAGAGAAAAGAAAAGTTTAGGTTATGCTACTCAAGAAGTTGCAGGTGATGAAGTTTCTAAAGTAAAATCTTCAAACTTTGTTAATTCTCTTTCAGGTAAAGTAGCTGGTTTAGACGTAAAATCTTCTGGTACATTAGGAGGATCTACAAACGTTGTAATTAGAGGTAATGCTTCTATTGCAGGTAACAACCAAGCTTTATTTGTAATTGATGGAATACCTGTTGATAACGGAAACTCTAACAGTGCTGACCAAGTTTCAGGTCGTGGTGGTTATGATTATGGTAATGCTGCATCAGATATTAACCCTGATGACATTGCAACCATTAACGTTTTAAAAGGTGCTGCAGCAACTGCACTTTATGGATCTAGAGCATCTAATGGTGTTGTAATGATTACAACTAAAAAAGGTAAAAAAAGAAAAGGTATTGGAGTAACTTTAAATTCTAGTTATACAGTTGGATCTGCAGATACTGAAACTTTACCAGTATACCAGAAAAAATATGGTGCTGGTTACGGACAGTTTTATGATGATCCATCTGGATTTTTTGGATATACTGATATTGATGGAGATGGTAACCCAGATCTAACAACTCCGTTTACTGAAGATGCATCTTACGGTGCTGCTTTTGACCCAAATTTAGATGTTTACCAATGGAACTCTATTTACCCACAATTAACGGATACTTACCAACAAGCTACTCCTTGGGTTGCAGGTGCTAATGATCCAAATTCTGTATGGAAAAGTGGAGCTACAAGTGTAAACTCTGTATCTCTTGATGGTGGAAATGACACTAGTTCTTTCAGATTAGGTTTCACAAACATGTTACAAGAAGGAAATCTTCCAAACAGTGAAATTAAAAGAAACACAATTAACTTTTCGGCATCTCATGATTTAAACGAAAAACTAACTGCCTCTACAACGTTTACATATACTAAAACAAACGGTAAAGGTAGATACGGAACTGGTTATGATGCTAATAACGTTATGCAACAGTTCAGACAATGGTTTCAAACAAATGTAGACGTTGGCGCTTTAGAAGACGCTTATTTTGCTACTGGAGATAACATTACATGGAATCCAACATCTGCAACAAACCTTTCTCCTATTTACTCTGACAACCCTTATTGGACTTTCTATGAAAACTATGAGACAGATCAAAGAAATAGATACTTCGGTAACTTTGCATTAGATTATGAAATCAACGATTGGTTAAGTGTTTTAGGAAGATTTACTTTTGATACTTACTCTGAATTTCAGGAAGAAAGAACTAACGTTGGAAGTTCAAATGTATCTTCATACAGTAGATATAATAATAATGTAGCAGAATACAACTACGACTTTATTTTAACTGCAAACAAAAACATTACAGAAAAATTAAACATAGAAGGAAACCTTGGTTTTAACTTAAGACGTAATGACAGAAGTAGTATTTATGCACAAACCAATGGTGGTTTAAATCTACCTGGGCTTTATGCTTTATCAAATAGTGTAAATGCTATTAATGCACCTGCTGAATATGAAGCTGTATCTAAAGTAGATGGTTTATATGCTAGAGCAAGTTTAGGATATGATGGGTTTGCTTATTTAGAAGGAACTTATAGAAGAGACCGTTCTTCTACTCTACCAATAGAAAATAACACTTACGGATATTTTTCTGTAGCAAGTAGTTTAGTATTCTCTAAATTTATCGATGCTGACTGGTTATCTTTTGGAAAACTTAGTGCCAACTACGCTGAAGTAGGATCTGACACTAACAACTATAATGTATTTAACACTTATGGTATTGGAACTCCGTTTTCAGGAACAGGAATTGCCTCTAACCCAGGGTCTAAAAACAACTTAGAGCTTAAACCAGAAAGACAAGAAAACTACGAATTTGGTTTAGACACACAATTCTTCAACAGAAGATTAGGTCTTAACGTATCTTACTACCATACTACCAACAGAGATCAAATTACAAGTGTACCAGTATCAAATGCAACAGGATATACTTCAGTTTTATTAAATGCAGGTACAATGGAAAACAAAGGTTTGGAAGTTCAATTAAGCGCTACACCAATCAAAACTGAAAACTTTAGCTGGGATGTTAATGTAAACTGGGCAAAAAACAAAAGTTTAGTTATATCACTTGCTGATGGTATTGATAACTTACAGTTAGCTTCACCACAAGGAGGTATTTCAATAAATGCAACACCAGGACAACCTTACGGAACAATTAGAGGTACAGACTTAGTATACAATGATGCGGGTCAACCAATCGTACAAGCAAATGGTTACTATGAAAGAAGTGGAAGTAACGAAATTATTGGTGACATCAATCCAGAATGGACTGCAGGTTTAAACAATAGTTTTAACTACAAAAACTTCAACCTTAGCTTCTTAATCGATATGCAAAAAGGTGGAGATGTATTTTCTCTAGATACTTGGTATGGTTATGCAACAGGATTATATGATATTACAGCAGGAACTAACGAATTAGGAAACCCAGTAAGAAACCCAGTTACAACTGGTGCTGATAGTGGTGGAGTTATTTTACCAGGTGTACAAGCTGACGGGTCAGTAAACACAGTAAGAGCTAGTGCTAGTAATTATGCAAACCCATGGGGTTATGCAAGAGCTGCAAATAGCCAACACATCTATGACGCTGGATTTATTAAATTAAGAGAAGCAAGTATTACTTATAAGTTTGATGACAAAATTTTAAGCCAAGTTCCATTTACAGCAGCTTCAATTTCATTAATTGGAAGAAACTTATGGATCATTGATAAAAGTACTCCTTACGCAGATCCAGAAGCAGGTTTAAGCTCAGGAAACATTCAAGGGTACCAATCAGGTTCTTACCCATCTATCAGAGAAATAGGTGCGTCATTAAAGTTACAGTTCTAAAAACAAAACATTATGAAAAAAACATTTATAACAATATTATCAGTCGTAACATTGTTCGCTTGTCAATCAGACGAACAATATGAGGACTTAAATAGAGACCCTAAAAATCCAACGCAAGTTGATGCGGATTTTTTATACAACTCTGCTACAAAAAGTTTGTTTAATCAAATGACCAGTACTAACGTCAACAATAATGTATTTAGATTATTAGGACAATACTGGACAGAAACAACCTATACTGACGAAAGTAACTACGACTTAGTTGGTCGTAATATTCCAGAAAGCCACTGGTCAGAAATGTACAGAGATGTATTATTAGATTTACAAACAGCTAGAGCTCAGTCTACATCTCCTGCAAGTATTGCACAAATAGATGTATTAGCTATCTACACTTGGCAACAAATGGTAGATACATTTGGAGATATTCCTTACACGGATGCTTTAGGTCTATCAACGTTACCAAAATACGATGACGCTGAAACTATTTACCTAGATTTATTAGATAGAATAAATGCTGCTATTCCTAATTTAGTAGGAACAGGATTTACTTCTGCTGACAAAATATACGGAGGTAACATGGTTGCTTGGAACAAATTTGCAAATTCTTTAAAATTAAAATTAGGAATTCGTTTATCTGACTTCAATACAGCTTTATCTCAATCTACTGTAGAGTCTGCATATGCAGCGGGAGTATTTACATCTAATGCAGATAATGCATTATTAACTTACGAATCTGCTACACCTAATACAAATCCATTATGGGTTGACTTAGTACAGTCAGGACGTACGGATTTTGTACCTGCTAACACTTTGGTAGATGTAATGAATACACTTGAAGACCCAAGAAGAATGACCTATTTTGATGAAAATATGGGTGCAGGAACATACATAGGTGGAATATACGGTGATAACAATACATTTGGGAACTATACTCATATCGTAGGATATGACGACGGTACATCTTTACACGACCCAACATTACCAGGTGTTTTATTAGACTTTTCTGAAGTATCTTTTTACTTAGCAGAAGCTGGTCATAGAGCATGGAATGTAGGTGGTACCGCTGATCAACACTATACAAATGGTATCACAGCATCTTTTGATTACTGGGGAGCTGCAGACTTAGCAACTTACTTAGCTGATCCTGCTGTTGCTTATGCTACTGCTGCAGGTGACTGGAGACAAAAAATTGGTACTCAATTCTGGTTAGCTATGTACAACAGAGGATTTGAAGGATGGACTGTTTGGAGAAAATATGACAATCCAACATTTAACCTTCCTGTCGTAACTTCTAATCCTGTTCCAACAAGATACACGTATCCTGTAAACGAACAAAACTTGAACGAAACAAACTGGTCTGCTGCTTCTGCTGCAATTGGTGGAGATAGTCAAACAACTAAAATATTCTGGGATGTAAACTAATCATTCCTAAAACATATTTAAAAGCCTCATAAGTTAATCTTATGAGGCTTTTTTTATTCAATTAAATTAAAAATAAAAACGCCCTAAATATTGTAGGAAAAATATTTAATATAATCTTAACATTAGCATGGTTAACAAAATTGAAAAAGTAATTTGAGTATAAAAGCCTTTAACATATTATTAGCATTACTAGTTCACTATCAAAATATTACGACAAACCAACAGAATACGCTCAACAGAAATGCCACAACAAAAAAGCCTGAATTCCAATATAACAAGACAACCAACCTCCTATTGAATATATGCAAACACATTGTTCAAATCCTTGCATAATTCACTTATCTAAATCAAATATTATGATAAAAAAGTTGTTTTATTAAGTTTTTATTATGATTTTTGGCTCAGACTAATTCAAATAAAAATAAAAATGAAAACAAAGTTTAGTGGAATTTTAACGCTATTTCTAGCGTTTGTTGTGCAAATAACGTTTGCACAAGACAAAACAGTTTCAGGAGTTGTTTCTGACGAAAATGGTATACCATTGACGTCTGCTACAGTATTAGTAATCGGAACTTCAAACGGAACATCAACAGATTTTGATGGTAATTACTCGATAAAGACTAAGGTCGGAGATAAATTACAATTCAGTTATGTTGGTTATGGTAACAAAGAAGTTACAGTTGGTGGTGCTAACACTATCAACATGACCTTAGCTCCTGATAACGCTTTAGACGAAGTTGTTATTACAGGTTTTGGTTCTAAGAAAAGAGATCAGTTAACATCTGCAGTAACAACTTTATCTGCCGATGATATCACAAAGCTATCTCCCTCAACTTCAATTGACAACATGCTTCAAGGTGTTGCTCCTGGTGTACAGGTAGTAGCAGGAAACGGTAAGCCAGGTCAAACTGCATTTGTAAGGATACGTGGTGTAGGATCAATTAATGCTTCAAGTGCGCCTTTATATGTAATTGATGGTGTAATTGCTCCAGATCTAAATTCTGTAAACCCAGGAGACATCGAAACAATGTCAATCCTTAAGGATGCTGCAACATCATCTCTTTACGGTTCTAGAGCTGCCAATGGTGTAGTTATCATTAAAACTAAAACTGGAAACAGAAATAGAGATGCTAGAGTATCTATCAGCTCAAGAGTTGGTTATGGTCAAAGAATAGCTGACAATTTTGAAATGATGAATGCTGCTCAAAAAATTCAGTATGAAAGAGAATTATCAGCTTTAGGTATTGGAAATGCAGCTGCACTTCCAGGAGCACAAGTATCTACTCAAGAAGAATATGACTTTTTAATAGCACGTGATACAGACTGGGAAGATGAGTTATTAAGAAACTCTTACATCCAAAACAACTCTATATCTATAGATGGTGGTACAGAAAAATCATCTTACTTTGTAAGTTTTGCACATGATAGAAATACTGGTATCATACAAAGCATTAGTGGTTTTGAAAGATTAAGTGGTAGATTAAATTTAAATGTTCAAGCTAAAGATTGGTTACAAGTAAGTACTAATGTTAGTGTTACAGGTACTACTAGTGATGAACCAAGAGATAGAAACAATGTTCAGAATCCTTTTAGAGCAATGTATGACTATAACCCATACGAAACAAAGTTTTTATTAGATGACGATAACAACCAAGTTTTAGATGGTGCTGGAAATCCTATTTTCAACCCTACTAGAGCTGGTTTCCCTATTTCTGAGGCTTTAATAAACAATCCAGAACAAGATAATACGTTATTTATAATTGGAGGTATTACTGCTGTAGCTAACCTTTCTGACAAATGGACAAACACTTTTAAAGTAGGTGCTACAAATACATCTTATAGAAGAGAAAGTTTTATCAAACCTGGATCTGTATTAGACGGATTTGTAGGAGATGCTGACAACCCTGGTATTAAAACAGATAATGGATCTAACGAGTTAGACCTTACAGTAACTAACTTACTAAATTACAGTACTACAATCGGAGATAAACATAATGTTTCTTTAACAGGTTTATTTGAATTTAATAAGAGAACATTTAGAAATTACAGCTTATCAAGTGCTGGATTTAGTAATGATTTTCAAAGTGTACAAGCAGTTGCAACTTTACCAACTGCCGCAAGCACAAACTTATTTACAAGATCTTTATTAGGTTACGGAGGTTTCTTAGACTATGACTATGATGGTAAATATTTAGCTACAGCTTCTGTTAGAAGAGATGGTTCTTCTACATTTGGTATTGACAACCGTTACGGTGTGTTCTGGTCAGGAAGTTTAGCTTGGAATTTATCTAAAGAAAATTTCTTAGCTGATAGCGATATAGTAGACGACTTAAAATTAAGAGCATCCGCTGGTACTTCAGGTAACAGTAATGGATTAGCTTCTTATGCATCAGTAGCAACATTAGACTTTGGAAGTTTAAACGGTGCTTCTACAGCTATACCTACAGATAACGGAAACTCAGACTTAGGGTTTGAGAAAAACTACATCTGGGGTGTTGGAGTTGAATTTGCAGGTTTTGATAGACGTATTAGAGGTGTAATTGACTACTACGAAAGAACAACTTCTGATTTATTATTAAATGCACCATTATCTAGTTTAGGTGGAGAGCCAGATGGTTCAATTTTTAGTAACATTGGAGAAATGACAAACAAAGGTTTAGAATTAGAACTTTCAGCAGACATCATTAGAGCTGAAGATTTTGGTGACTTTACATTAACTGTTGGTGGTAACATTGCATTTTTAGATAATGAAGTAACTAAATTAGTAAGTTCTTCAACAGATCCAAATGGAGCAGATATTTTACTTACGACTAATGGTGATAATAACATAATCCGTGTAGGAGAAGAAATTTACACGTATTACTTAGTGCGTTATGCTGGAGTTAATCCGGCTAACGGTGAACCTCTTTTCTACGATATAGACGGTAACATAACTAACCAATATAACGCAGATGATGCAGTAGCATTAGAAGGAAAGTCTCCAATAGCTAAATTTGATGGAGGTGCAAACCTAAACATGACTTATAAAGGTTTTGACTTTACAGCAGATTTATACTACAAAGTTGGTAACTACGTTCAAAACTACTTAGAAGGTAACATGTTAAGTAATGGAACGGGAGTAGATTCAAATCAAAGAGTTGATGCATTTAACTACTGGAAAAACCCAGGAGATACTAATGTATTACCAAGCCCTTTATTTGGTAACGAAGCAGGTAACACATCTGATAGATTATTACAAAAAGGAGACTACGTAAGATTAAGAAACTTAACGATTGGATATACTTTACCAAGTAAATTTACTGAAACATTAAATATTAGTTCTTTAAGATTATTTTTACAAGGTCAAAACCTATGGACTTACGCACCACACTTTAATGGAGATCCAGAAGTTGGTATTGGTTCAGGTGAAACTGATACTAGTGTTAATTTTGGTAACTACAACCTTTACAGTTACCCACAAACTCAGTCTTTACAGATGGGTGTTGAATTAAAATTTTAAAAAAAAAATTATGAAAAACATATTTAAAACAATAATATTAGTTTTTGGTATATTACTTTTTAATTCTTGCGAGGATGAATTAGATCAATTACCAAACGACTCTGTTTCGCCAGACACTTTCTATAATAATATAGGAGAGTTCGAATCAGCAATTAGAGGAGTATACTCTGGTTTCTTAAGTGGAAACTACTACGGAGGTCAATTTTTAGCTTTACCGGACATTTTAACGGATAATGTAATAATTGCTCAAGAAGGAAGATTAAGTAATAGACTATTTTTTGAATGGAGACATGCTCCTAATCTTGCTTACAGTTTTATGTACGCGCCTTATGTTGTTACTAACAGAGCTAATTTAATTTTATCTAATTTAGATAATTTACCAGCTGGACAAGAAAGAAGTAATATAGAAGCAGAAGCAAGAGCAGCTAGAGCATTAGCTTTATTTGACTTAGTGAGAGTGTTTTCAGAAATTCCAACTCAATCAGCAGGAGCTTCTCAAACATTAGGTATGCCTATAATTACATCTACAGATCCTACAATACAAGTATTAAGACCTACAGTAGAGACGTCTTACGACTTTATTATTAGTGAATTAGAAGCTGTAAAAGCAACAATTAATGCAGACAATGGATCTGGTAGATTTAATAAAAATGCTGTAAATGGTTTATTATCAAGAGCATATTTATATAACGGTGACTATTTAAATGCAATTACTGCTGCTAATGATGTTACAACAAGTGTTGCAACTAGCGCAAATTTCCCTGCTGTTTGGACAGACGGAAGTGAAGATGGTGTAATATTTAAAATAAATCAAGATAGAATCTTAGATGGTGTAAGTATAGGAACATCATGGAGTCAATCTAACGCTGGAGCAATTGTACCAGAATACGTATTATCTTTTGAACTTGCTAATTTATATGCTAGTACAGACGTTAGAAAATCATCTGGTGCTTATACACAAATACAAGCAGATGCTTCTGGAAACTTATATAACTCAATCACAAAAATGTTTGGTGAGTCTGGACAAAATAATGGTGTTGTAGACGCAAAAGTAATTAGAGCTGCAGAGGTACAACTTAACAAAGCAGAAGCGCATGCAATGCTAGGACAGTTTACGGAAGCTTTAACTGCTTTAGACGTGGTAAGAATGAACAGATATTCAGGATTTATTAGTCCTTCTGAAACTGGAGCAGCCTTATTAGATGCAATTAAATTAGAAAGAAGATTAGAGCTATTCGCTGAAGGTCATAGATTATTTGATCTTAAAAGATGGAATGAAGGTGTTGTAAGAAGTGCAACAGATGGTGACTTTTTTGATGGAACAGGAACACCAGTTCCAAGTACTTTCACAACATTGCCTGCAGGTAGCCACTTATTCCAATTTCCAATACCTCAAACTGAAATAAATGCTTTCCCTGAATTCCAACAGAACCCAGGATATTAATTTATAAAACATAAAATAAAAATGAAAAAAATAATATTTCTTTTAGCCATAACGCTAGGTATGTTCTCTTGTGAAGAGGATGGTGCTTTAGATAACGAAGTAGACAACTACTCTGGGCCTGATGTAACTTATTTTACAGATGGTGCAAGTGGATCATATTTTGTAACACCTGCTGAAGAACCAGCAACAATACAGATTGGTTCTACCACAACAAGTGCTTCAGATAGAACATTTACAGTAGTAGTAGATGCTGCATCAACAGCTACTTCAGGTGTTGACTACAGTTTAGCAACAACTTCAGTAACTATTCCTGCTAACGAATATTTTGCAGAAATTGATGTTCAAGGTATCTTTGCTGGTGTAACACCAGAAGGAACTAACTTATTACTTTCATTAGAAGGTAATGGACCAATTGAAGCTACTTACGACCTTAGCATAATCCAATTATGTGAGTCTGATTTAGCTGGTATGTACAGTGTAACTACAACTTACGGTTACCATGATTTCTTACCAACTTTTTCTACAAATACACAAGACGTAGAAATTGTAGAAGTTGATGATGCTACTTATTTTATCCAAGATTTTTCAGGTGGATTATATGACGGTGGACCTTATTCAACTTCTTATGGTACTGGACCAGATAGTTTTGACGTAACATTTACCGAAAACTGTGGAACAATTGCTTGGGAAAACCAATCAGACCCATGGGGTACTGTTGTACAACAACCAGGGACTACTAGTACTGTGGATTTTGATTCAGGTGTTATTACAATATCTTGGTTCTGTAATGGATATGGTGAAAACGGAGTTTCTGTTTACACACCTCTTTAATAATTTTAAACTGATAAAAAAATGAAAAACTTAAAAAATATTTTATATCTGTTTATGGTTGCAGCAGTAGTTACTTCTTGTAACAGGGACGTGGCGGACATAAATTTCAACAATATCCCAAACACATTGTATTTTGCTAGTGCTAATGGGACGCTTTTAGTCGAAGACGGAGCATCTAACATGTTTAATGTACCTGTTTCTGCTACAGCTGTAGCATCTTCAGATACACCTTACACAATGTCAATAGATGCATCTTCTACAGCTGTTGAAGGTGTTGATTTTGAAATAACAACAACAAACACTGTATTACCTACTGGAGATATAGTAACATCGTATGGTATTGTAGCAGATTTTGATAATGCCGCTACAGAAGGAAAAACGGTAGTTTTTAATCTTACCAGTGATGCTAGTCAAGTTGCAGATTCAGACCAATATACTTTAAGCTTAATCAAGTTATGTCCAATTAATGCGCCTTTTACAGGAACATACACATTATCGACTGTATCAAATGGAATATTTGATTCATCAACATTTGGAGATGGTGTATACGAAGTATCAGTTGGAGCAACACCTACAGATAGAGTATTTACTGCTCAAGTATATCCTGGTTTAGGTTCTTTTGGTGACATAGAATTCAAATTTAGCCTTATTTGTGGAAACGTAGTCGTACCAACTCTTCAAGAGACTGGCGTAGGTTGTGGAGGTAGTACAACACTAGGACCTGCAGCTACATTTGGTCAATTTGACGGTGATGACGATACTGTTATCCAAGTTATTTACATAGATGATGAAGCATCTCAATGTGTAGATGCAGTTACAGCTGAATTTACATTAACTAAAATGTAAAATTTACATATACTATTAAAAGCCTTTGGTATTTACCAAAGGCTTTTTTTTTGTTAAAAAAAATAAATTATGACCTAAATATTTTATATTTGTTTAAAGAAAAATTTTTATGAAAAGACTTATACTTTTAGCTGGTATTTTATTAACTACCAATACAATACTTGCCCAAACAGAGACAGAAAAAAAAGCGATTACAAACGCATATAATACGTCAAAAATTGACGCTCTAAAAAAACGTTTGGAAGCTTCCAATAAAACCATTGAAAAAGAAATTGTAGACTATATCACAGCGCACAATATTGAGCGAAAATACAAAGATGAAAATGGTACATTATTTCAAATAAAATATATTTTAGACGGAAAACCAGTTTATGTATCCACTGATAATGCTGCAGAGGCAATCTCTACACGTACCAACTTCCTACATAATGGAGGTGGATTAGGATTAAATTTAGAAGGACAAAATATGCATGTAGCGACATGGGATGGAGGTCCTACTCTATCTACACATCAAGAATTTTTAGATGATGCAACAGTGCCTTCTTCTAGAGTAACAACACCAGATTCTTCTGCATCAAACGGAGAAAGTAATCACTCAACACACGTTTCAGGTACTATTGTGGCTAAAGGAACGCAGGCTGCTGCTAAAGGTATGGCTCCGCAAGCAACATTAACCTCTTTTGATTGGGATAATGACAGTCTTGAAGCTTTAGACCAAGCAACTACAAACGGTCTACTATTATCAAATCATTCTTACGGAATTCCTGTTTCTGTAAATGGCTCTCAAAATGCACCAACATGGATGATGGGAAATTACAACAGTGAAGCTGTAGCTTGGGATGAAGTTGCATATAATGCACCATATTATCTAATGGTTGCTTCTGCCGGAAATGATGGTTCTAACACTTACACAGGCGGAACAGCAAACAATTATGACAAACTAACAACAAATAAAAACAGTAAAAACAATCTAGTTGTAGCCAACGCAAACAACCCTTTAATAAATCCAAATGGTAGTGGGCAAATGCTAAACTTGTTTATAAATACTAGTAGTAGTCAAGGACCATCTGATGATGGAAGAGTAAAACCAGATATTACTGCAGATGGAACAGACGTTTATTCTCCAATAAGCAGTACTAACGCAAGTTATGATTCTTACACAGGGACGTCAATGTCTGCTCCTAATACTACGGGAACTTTATTATTATTACAGCAGTATTACAACCAATTAAATGGAAGATATATGAAATCTTCATCATTAAAAGGATTGGTTTGCCACACAGCAGATGACAACGGATCAAGCCCTGGTCCCGATCCTATTTTTGGATGGGGTTTATTGAATGCTAAGGTTTCTGCTGAAGCAATTGAACAGGATGCTACTGTTGGAGCTGCCAAAATATTTGAATCTACATTAACTCCTAATCAAACCTTTACAACCCAAGTAACAATCCTTGACGGGGAAAAATTAAGTGCTACACTATGCTGGACAGATCCTGCGGGAACAGCAAAAGACAATCAAATAAATAGTACTACACCAGCATTAGTAAACGATTTAGACTTAAGAATAACCGATGCCTCTAATACGGCTTATTTACCATGGAAACTGCAATTAAGTAACATCCAAGGAGTGGCTGTAAAAGGTGATAATATTGTAGATAACATTGAGCGTGTTGACATTAACAATGCACCTGCAGGAACGTATACGATAACAATTAGCCACAAAGGTGCGTTAACTAATGGTTTACAAGACTATTCTTTAATTGTTACAGGAAAAAGCTTATCAAGTACTTTAAGTACAGATCAATTTGAAACAGCTAACAACTTATCTTTATGGCCTAATCCAGCTAACGAAACATTAAACTATTCTTTTAAATCAGTATCTGAAGGAAAAGTAAAAATCTCGTTAATAGATATTCAAGGACGTGAAGTATTTACAAAAGAATCTATTGACAATACACCATTAATTGATGGTCAATTAGATTTATCTGGATATTCTAAAGGACTTTACTTTTTTAGTATCCAACAAGGAACTTCTACAATTAATAAAAAAGTAATTATTAAATAATACTTTTAAAATTATAATTAAGTAAAAAAGAGCTTGCAATTTGCAGGCTCTTTTTTTATACCTTTGCGTCATGGAAAAAACCACTCAAATATTTGGTCTTAGAGCTATTATTGAAGCTTTAAATGCAGGAGAGCATGTAGATAAAGTCTTTTTACAAAAAGGACTTAAAGGCGACTTGTTTCAAGAATTAGAAACCGTTTTAAAAAGCAAAAGAGTAAACTCTTCTTATGTACCGGTTGAAAAATTAAACCGATTAACTAAAAATAATCATCAAGGCGCTGTAGCCCAAATTAGCCCAGTCAAGTTTTATGACATTGAAGAGCTATTTGAAATGGTATCTGCCAAAACAAAAACACCTCTTTTTTTATTACTTGACCAATTAAGTGATGTAAGAAATTTTGGTGCTATTATCCGTACTGCAGAATGTACTGGTGTCGATGGTATAATTATACAAAGTAAAGGTGCTGCTCCTGTCAATGGAGACACAATTAAAACTAGTGCTGGTGCTGTATTTAAAGTGCCATTATGTAGAGTTGATCACATAAAAGACGCGGTATTCTTTTTACAGTCGTCAGACATAAAAGTAATTGCGGCTACAGAAAAAACAGATAATACATTGTATGATGTTTCTTTTAAAGAACCTTGTGCTATAATAATGGGATCTGAAGGACGTGGCATAAATCCTTCTATTTTAAAAATAGCAAACGAAAAAGCTAAATTGCCTTTATTAGGAGAAATAGAATCTTTAAATGTAAGTGTAGCTTGTGGTGCGTTTTTATACGAAGCTGTAAGACAACGTTTATAGTTCCTTATTTTCTTTAAACGTATAAGTAATAGTTACTGGTAGAGTTACTTCTGGAAGATTACTTTCAGGTAACTCCTCCTCTACTACGGTTTCAATAAAATTACCGTTTTCATCAAAATGTTGTAAAAACTCGTCCTCCTCTTCATTGTAGTTTGGATCTTCCCACACATATCGTTTCGGCTTTGCTATTTGTTTTCTAAATACAAATGCAAATACTAATCCTACTAATAAACCACTTAAATGGCCTTCCCAAGAGATGCCTTCTTCTAGTGGTATTGTATTCCAAATCATACTCCCGTATAAAAAAGCCACTAATAAGGATAAGGCTATTAACCTATAGTGTTTTGCAAAGACACCTTTAAAAAAAATAAAACTAGCCAAGACATAAATTAAACCACTTGCACCTATATGGTAAGATGGTCTTCCAATACACCATGTTAAAAAACCTGATAATAAAATACCGTATAGTAAAACTTTAAAAGCTATTGGCCTGTAAAAATAAAACAGCGCTGTACTTAAAACAAATAATGGTATGGTATTATGCCATAAATGGGAAATTCCGGAATGTATAAACGGACTACATATAACACCAATCAAACCTGAGAGTTTTTGAGGATAAATACCTAAAAAATTTAATGGATACCCAAACCTTAACTCTAGAGCAAATATTAACCACAACAACATTACAAATGCAATTGGATAGATTATAACATCTATGGTAAATTTAAAAGGCTCTTGTGGTTTCATTCAAAGTCAATATAGCAAATAGTTATCCAATTTTACTGTATTGCAATAATGTCAGTCGCATACTGCGTGAAGGATTGAACGGGTTGTCTGAAATCCTTTTTGCCTAAGCAAAAAGATTGAGTAGTGAAAGCCTGACTTTTTTATGAAGAATGAGCAAAAAAGGCACGCCAAAACAAAATTTAATTTAATTTTACATTATGAACACGCCTTTAGCAGAAAGATTACGTCCACAAACCCTAGACGACTACATCAGTCAATCACACTTAGTAGGACCAAATGGGACTTTAACTAGCCATATTAATCAAGGAATTATACCTAGTATGATCCTTTGGGGCCCTCCTGGTATTGGAAAAACAACATTAGCCAATATTATTGCGACTACTTCTAAACGTCCTTTTTATACTTTAAGTGCGATAAGTTCTGGTGTTAAAGATGTGCGAGAGGTTATTGAAAAGGCCAAAAATAGTGGTGGGCTTTTTACTGCTAAAAATCCCATATTATTTATTGACGAAATTCATAGATTTAGTAAATCGCAACAAGATAGTTTGCTTCAGGCTGTAGAGAAAGGTTGGGTCACATTAATTGGGGCTACTACAGAAAACCCAAGCTTTGAAGTTATCTCTGCATTATTGTCACGCTGTCAGGTTTATATTTTAAAAGCTTTTGAAAAAAGCGATTTAGAAGCCCTTTTAAAGCGTGCAATTGAAAAAGACGAGTTCTTGTCTAAAAAGAACATAAAACTAGAAGAAACTAGTGCTTTACTGCGCTTATCTGGTGGAGATGCCAGAAAATTATTAAACATCTTTGAATTGGTGGTTAATAGTGACGTTAAAGATGTGATTACTATTACTGATGCAATGGTTTTGGAGAAGGTCCAAAATAATACGGTACGTTATGATAAAACGGGAGAGCAACATTATGATATAGTATCGGCATTTATAAAATCTATTAGAGGAAGCGATCCTAATGCGGCTGTTTACTATTTGGCTAGAATGGTTGAAGGTGGTGAGGATGTTAAATTTATTGCTCGACGTTTATTAATCTTGGCTAGCGAAGATATTGGCAATGCTAACCCGACTGCTTTGGTTATGGCAAATACAACGTTTCAGGCAGTAACCACAATTGGTTATCCTGAATCAAGAATTATTTTAAGTCAATGTGCTACATATTTAGCATGTTCGCCAAAAAGTAATGCTGCTTATATGGCAATAAACCACGCGCAACAATTGGTTAAACAAACGGGCGATTTAAGTGTGCCTTTAAATATTAGAAATGCACCTACTAAATTAATGAAAGAGATTGGTTATGGCGAAGACTATAAATACAGCCATAATTATGAAAATAATTTTGCTAGTCAAGAATTTTTGCCAAAAGAGGTTAGTAATACAAGATTATACGAACCCGGAAATAATGCTAGGGAAAATGCCCAACGTGACTTTTTAAAATCACGTTGGAAAGAAAAATATGGATACTAAAACTGGATATTAATTGCTTTAGTCACTAAAGTATCATTTTTATACTGTGCTAAAATCCATTGCGCATTCATTTTATAAATAACAGCATCGGTTCCTTTTACAACATAAACATCTTCTTTTCCTGAAAACAAAATGGTGTAAGCGATAGTGTTATTATCCGTTTTTAATTGATAACAAAATACTGAACCTGGGATCAATTTAGCTGTATACAAATCCTTTTTAGAGACTTTTAAATTAGTGGTCTCAACCACTGTTTTTAATACTGTATTTGGTGTTTTTTCTTGAGGTTTAACTATTGTATCAAGCGTATCTTCTTCCTCTAAAACTAATGGTTGACTTACCTTTTTTACTTTATAGTTGTGCTTAAAATTTTGAAAGGTTTTAATTGTATTACGTAAAGCAACATTGTAGGCTACTTTATATACTTTGTCAGAAGAAACACCCTCTTCCGAGGTAAATACAACCTGATTATTGCAATTTCTAAAATTAATCTTTAGCTTAGTTTTAAATATATTACTATGTTCCGTCACATCTGCATAAACCACTAAACATCCATTTTTAACAGCATCTTCTGGTAAACTTTCTGACTCCAAAAAAACTTTAAAATTTTGTTTCTGTAATAAAAACTGAGTTAATCCATTTAATTGGTAATCGTTAGCCTTTTTTTGACAAGAAAACTGTTCTTGCACAACAATATATTTGTAGTCATTCAGTTGTTCTTGAGCATTTAACGCTATTGAAAAAGTAAACAAGAAGATTACTAAAGTTGTTATTTTGTGTTGAAATTTCATACTACTATAAATATTTTTTGATGTCTAATAAATGATTTACAAATTTAATATCTGGCTGCTCTTGTACGTTGTGGTAATTAAAACAGATGGCATCTAAACCTATATTTAAAGCACCCAATATATCTGCTTCGTAATTATCTCCAATCATAATACTATTTTTTGTTTCGGCTTTCGCCGAATTTAAAGCATGATTAAAAATTTGAGGGTTAGGTTTTTTAACGCCTGCGCTTTCTGCACTAGTCACCGTTTCAAAGTAGTGATCCAATTTGGAGCTTATTAATTTATTGGTTTGCGCCTCTTTAAATCCGTTTGTTATTATGTGTAATTTATACTTTGTTTTTAGGTAGTCCAAAATTTGATAAGTACCATCATAAACATGATTAAAACTAGATAAAAAAGTAATGTAATCTTCTGATAAATGATAGATTATTTGATCTTCTACAGTAAACTGTAACGCATCAAAAGTTTCCTTTAACCTATTATAACGTAAATCTTCTTTGGTTACTTTTTCGTCTCTATATAATTTCCAATATTTAAGATTTATTGGTTCATAAAAACTTAAAAAATCAGTTAAACTAGCATTTACATCATGCTTTTTAAAAATAAACTCAAAGGTCAAGGCTGAGTTTTTATCAAAGTCCCAAAGGGTATGATCTAAATCAAAAAAAACGTGTTCTACTTTATTTGTTTTTGGCATCCAATATTATATTAAAAAGGGTTTTAAAATGTTTCCAACGGTCTTGTTTGCTAAACGTATAATTATGAAATACGGGTACAAATGTTCCGTTTACTTTTTTGATACTGCTTATTAGTCGTTTTAAAGCTTGTTCCTTATCTAATAAAGAATGGTATTTTAAAAAAGCAAAATCTAACGCTTGATAGGGCACTATTTTTAAAGGCGTCTGAACTTCAAAATCTAAGTCAAAAAATAAAAAAGGAGTACATGTTCCGGCTCTAAAGCCTAAGTGATTGACATAACCCATTGTGTAATCTTCAGGGATTTCTAACTCTACTAAATTACGGTAAGACTCTGGTAAATTTACTTTAGAAAACGATTGCCTAGAGCCAACAATCGCTGTATTTATAATGGCTTCCATCCTAACTTTCTCTTCCTTTAACAACTCTAAATTTGTTAATGCGAAAAATGATGTTTTTATACCGACTTGACAATAATCTGCAACGTGCTTTATAAGCGATACAAACTTTTGTTTTTGGGGATTTATATTTTTATCGTAGGTCGAAAAATCGCCTAACAAAAAGAAAAATACAAATGTATATTTTGAAGATTTTTGCTTATTAATAATATATTTATAAGTATCAAAAGGGTCCCGTTTAAATCCGCTTAACACAGAATAACGTTGATAAAATCGTTTAAATTTAAAAGTAAATACATCTTTAAACGTCCCACCTAAAGTACGCATGACGCCTTTTAACTTATACTCATAAGCAACAGGTACATCTATAACCGGTTTAACGGTATATACTTGTACTGGAAAAACAAAATCAGGATAATTACTTTCTAATAGATGTTTAAATTTATAAGCCCAAATATCTACTACTGGTTGATTCAGAAAATTATTTTTAAACGCTATGCTCTCTTGTGCTGTAAAACGTCCATATTGATCCTTTACATGTGGTAAATACTCTTCATAGCGACTTAATAAATAAAACGAAGCTGCAAAAATATCAAATGGTAATGCACTTTTATCTCCTGCTGTAAAAAAACACTTGGTGTCCTCCCAAGGTAGCACCGCAATATCTATGTCTGACAAACCTTGTTCAAACAACAACTCATTACTACGTATAAAAATCTCGTTACTTAAAGGTTGTCTTGTGTAGGACATTTTTAGGCTATCGTGCGCAATAAAGGTTTCGATAGTTGTAGTAAAACTTACAGGTATGCCTAAAACACGAGTGCAAATTTGTTTAAAAACATATTTGACTCTTGGTGTTATTTTATGTGTGTAAACTAGTAGCATTTATTTTGAAAGTAGTATTCTGTATTTAGTAAGCAGTCTACTAATATCAAAAATATGAATTTCCAAAAGTAAAAGCCTTACATTATAAATATAAATGCATAAACCAGGTCTTCTAATTATAGATATTTAATATTGGACAATACATTACACTTTAAACTAGTGTTTTAAAGCATCCCTTCGTCAGCAAAACTAAAATAAGCATTTTCTGTAATAATCAAATGGTCCAATACTTTTATATCTAAGCTTTGTGCAGCTGTTTTTAGTTTTAAAGTCACATCCTTATCCGCTTGACTTGGCTTTAAAGTACCAGATGGATGATTATGTGATAAAATTAATCCTACTGCTCCAACCTCTAAGGCTGTTTTTAAAACTAATCGCGTATCTACTAATGTTCCTGTTATACCACCTTTACTAAGTTGATTTTTGTAGATTACTTTATTAGAATTATTAAGGTAGACTATCCAAAACTCTTCATGAGGTAGCTCTCCAATAACGGGTTGCATTAGCTCGAACACAGACTTACTGGATTGGATTTTCTTTTTTTGTAACGCTTCTTCTCCTCTGCGACGTCTCCCAAGTTCTAAAGCCGCAATAATACTTATAGCTTTAGCCTCTCCAATACCTTTAAATTCCATTAATTGCTTTATGCTAAGTTTACCAAGATCGCTTAAGTTATTATCCACACTGGCTAAAATACGCTTACATAAAGACACCGCACTTTCACTTCTGTTACCTGAACCTATTAATATAGCTACTAACTCCGCGTCACTTAACGTTGCTTTTCCTTTGTATAATAACTTTTCCCTAGGTTGATCGTCTTGAGACCAATTTTTAATTGAAAATGAAGTACTTTTATATGACATTTTATAAAACTACATAATATTTTGTGATTTTAAAATGAAATTAAAAACATAACCTAACAGCCAACAACTTTGTATCCTCCTAAAAAACATCAAGATAGCGACAAAAAACACTTAATAGAAGTGATAAAAACGTATCCTTTAGCGACTGTTATTTCGGTTAAAGACAACATACCATTAATTACACACTTGCCTTTAATTTACAGAGAATCTGATGGTAAACTAGTTGGTCACATTGACATTTATAATCCACAAACCGAATTACTAAAAGATTTAAATGAAGTGACACTTATTTTTTCTGGTCCACAATGTTATATCTCTCCAAGCATTTATACAACCACTCAATTGCCAACTTGGAATTATATTAAAGTCCATTTAACTGGAACAGTACAACGTATTGAAAATAAAGCCGAATTAAAGCAATCTTTAATAGACATGACGTCTTTTTTAGAAGCGCCTGATCATAAATATGTATTAGAGGCGAACAATCCAAGACTAGATAAAAATCTAGATTACATCAAATTATTTGAGATTACAATAAAAACATGGGAAGGAAAATTTAAATTGTCTCAAGATAAAAAACCAAAAGACACCGAAAACGCAAGACTAGAATTATTAAAGACTAATCAAGAACAAGTTAAAATGTTTTTAGATCAAGTCTTTTAAAGTACCTATTTTATAATAACCAGCTTAAACTAAACTTATGGATATACTAATTAAAATAATTATTGCAATTGTAGCAGCGCTACACCTCTATTTTTTATACTTTGAAATGTTTGCATGGGAAACTACCGGACGTAAAGTTTTTAAAAGCTTGCCGAAAGAGATCTTTAAACCCACTAAAAGCATGGCAGCAAACCAAGGTTTGTATAATGGTTTTTTGGCTGCGGGGTTAATTTGGACCTTTTTTATAACTAATCAAGAATGGTATAACAATATTGCTATTTTCTTTTTAGGATGTGTTGCTGTTGCTGGTGTTTATGCAGCATTAACAGTCTCTAAAAAAATATTTTTTATACAAGCAGGACCTGCTTTAGTAGGTATTATATTGTTATTGATTGCTAATTAAGTATCGCGTTTAAAAAATAGAATTTACGACTTAAAAAGAAGCATAAAAAAACAGCCATTATTATACAAAATATAATAATGGCTGTTTTTAATTATAAAATAAGTGACTTATTTAATACCTACAACTTCAAGGTCAAAAATAAGGTCTTTACCTGCTAACGGGTGATTTGCATCTAACACGATAGTTTCGTCTTTTACCTCAACTACTAATAAATTAGTTTCGCGACCATCTTCTGTTTTAGACACTAAGCCCATACCTACTGCAGGAGTCATATCCTCAGGTAAATCTGATTTGCTTACTTCTTGTATTAAAGCTGGGTTAACATCACCATAAGCTTCTTCTTTAGCTATTGTAATGGTTTTTTTCTCGTTTAACTTCATATCAATCACACCTTTTTCAAATCCAGGAATTAATTGTCCTTGACCTAAAGTAAACTCTAAAGGCTCTCTTCCTTCTGAGCTATCAAAAATTTGCCCGTCAGATAATTTTCCTGTGTAATTTACTTTAACTGTGTTGTTTTCTTTTACTTGATCCATACTATATTATAAAATTTAAAACGTGCATTCTGCATAATTTTTATGCTGTAATTATTATAGATTAAATGCACTGACAAGGTAAACGCCAAAATCAAGCCAAACCCTAAAATATTAATATTCAAACCAATATTATCTTATTTAGAAATAAAAATTTAACAGATCAGCCCTTTGATAGCAGTAAATTGATAAATTAAAAATGCTTTTGAAAGAAAAAATAAAGCCTAAATTAAAATCAGCAACTATGTCATGTTACCAATTAAAGTTAAGTATTTATGTGTCATAACTACAAAAAAACGAATTATAGATTACATGTATTTGTTATATCAAAAAAGCTCACAATTAAAATTGTGAGCTTTTTTATATACTTAATTTGCCTACGCAACACTTGTGCTACTCTATGTAACCCATTTTACGCATCCAATCGTCATTAAACATTTTTCCAACGTATCTACTTCCATGATCATGGAATAATACCACCACAACATCATCTTTAGTAAAGTGTTCTTTTAATTGTAACACACCTTTAATAGCTGCTCCTGCACTATTACCTAAAAACATACCTTCTTCTTTAGATAGTCTTTGTGTATACACAGCTGCGTCTTTATCTGTTACTTTAGTAAACCCGTCAATAATATCAAAGTCTACGTTTTTTGGTAGGATATCTTCTCCGATACCTTCTGTTACATACGGATAGATTTCTTTTTCGTCAAAAATCCCTGTTTCATGGTATTTTTTAAATACAGAACCGTAAGTATCAATTCCCCAGATTTTAATATTTGGATTTTGTTCTTTTAAATATTTACCAACTCCAGAAATTGTACCTCCTGTACCTACACCAACCACAAAATGTGTGATTTTACCATCTGTTTGCTTCCAGATTTCTGGCCCTGTACTTTGGTAATGTGCTTTAGCATTACTTGGGTTATCATATTGGTTAACATACCAGCTATTTGGTGTTTCTTCTCCTAAACGTTTTGATACAGAATAGTAAGATCTTGGATCATCTGGCTCCACTGCTGTTGGACAAACCACTACCTCTGCGCCTACTGCTTTTAATATATCTACTTTTTCTTTACTTTGTTTGTCCGCCATTACAAAAATACATTTGTATCCTTTTATTATGGCTGCTAATGCTAATCCCATTCCTGTATTACCTGAAGTCCCTTCTATAATTGTTCCTCCTGGTTTAAGACGTCCATCTGCTTCTGCGTCTTCTATCATTTGTAAAGCCATACGGTCTTTAACGGAGTTTCCTGGGTTAAAAGTTTCGTATTTAGATAATACTAAACATGGTAACTCTGCAGTTAACTTGTTTAATTTAATTAACGGTGTATTACCTATGGTCTCTAATATGTTATTTGCGTATTGCATCTATTGTTTTTTTTTCTTTTGCAAAAATAAGTTAAAAGTTAAAGCTTGAAAGTTAAAACTGAATTAATTTATTTTGGAATGAAACTTTGGTTGGGTGCGTTAAGGATTGAGCAATCTGTTTGAGCTCCTCGCAGAGAGCGAGTTGTGAAAGCCTGACGGTTGTCCTGATCTAAAATCAGGATAACAGTAACGCCCAAATTATTTAATCAAATCTAATAGCCTTTACAGGCGAAATTTTAGAAATTATATAAGATGGTATTAACAGCATTAATAGGCATAATACAAACGTCCCTATGTTTAACGCTATAATATAACCTAAGTTTATATAAACCGGTACTGCCGATACATGATAGGTTTTTGGATCTAATGGAAATAGTCCAAAATACTTTTGAAGCATTAGTAAACTTATCCCTATTAAATTACCCCAAAACAGTCCTTTTAATATCAGATATGCTGCGTTATAAAGGAAAATTTTACGGATGCTATTATTGGCGCTTCCTAAGGCTTTTAAAATTCCAATCATTTGTGTGCGTTCTAAAATTAGCACTAATAATGCGGTTATCATGTTTATGCCCGCTACTAAAATCATGATACCAATGATAGCGTATATGTTATTATCAAAGATTTTAATCCACTCAAAAATCATTGGGTATTCTCTGTCTACAGTTTTGGCATTTAAGATAGATGGTACTTCTTTAAAAATTGCGTTACCCGTAGCTTCTAATGTATTATAATCTTCTATAAAAACTTCGAAACGTCCAACTTGATCGCTATCCCATTTGTTTAAACGCTGGATTTGTTTGATATCTCCAATAACATAAAGCTGATCCATTTCTTGCAAACCAGAATTGTAAACTCCAACTATATTATATGTTACTACGCGCGGTGGTTTGGTAGAGTCTTCCCTTAAAAAGTAGGTATTTATACGGTCGTTTAATTTTAATTGTAGCCTATTAGCCAGATATTGCGATACTAAAACATCGGTACTAATATCCTTTGTGTAATCGGGTAATTTACCTTCTATTAAAAATTCTTTAAAATATTGCCAATCATAATCTGCACCAACACCTTTTATTACAATATATTCAAAATCGTTTTCTAATCTTATTATTCCTGATTTTGTTGCTGTACCTTGGACATGTGTTACTTCTGGAATATTTTTAAACTCGGGATAAAAATCTTGTTGGGTAGTTATTGGTCTTATGCTTTCTTGTGAGTTGTTGGTATCGTAATTTTCGATAATAGTGTGTCCATTAAAGGCAATTACTTTTTCTCTAATTTTTTGTTGTAAACCAATTCCTGTCGCAATAGCTATCATCATTACAATAATACCCAATGCAATTGCTACGATACCAATTTTTATTATTGGTGCCGATATACTACTTTTATACGCTTTACTATCAATTATGCGTTTAGCTATAAAAAACTCGAAATTCAAACTAGATTATGCGATTTAATGTTTTCAAAAATACAGTTTTATTATTTGTTTTAGTATTAATTTCTTGCGGAATGAAAAAGCAAGATTCAAGTTTAAATACAAATGAAAAAACACCAGTTACTACAACTTTAAAAGCAGAGGTAAAAAATCCAATTCAGGAAGTCAAATCCTTAATAGTTGGCGCTAATCAAACCGAAGCATATTTACCTTTACTAAAAGGACAACGTGTTGGTATTGTGGCCAATCAAACTAGTGTGCTTTTTAATGTTTTAACTGATAACGCTTCAGGTAACAATTATACACACCTTGTAGACTCTTTAGTGCGTTTAAATATTGACGTCAAAAAAGTGTTTGCTCCAGAACATGGCTTTAGAGGTAAAGCTGATGCAGGTGAAGTTGTTAAAGATGGTTTTGATACTAAAACAGGGTTACCAATTGTGTCTCTTTATGGTAGTAATAAAAAACCAAGTGTTGCACAATTAAAAGACCTTGACATCGTGATTTTTGATATCCAAGATGTTGGAGCGCGTTTTTATACTTACATTTCTTCTTTACATTATGTTATGGAAGCTTGTGCTGAACAAAACAAAACTTTAATAGTTTTAGACAGACCTAATCCAAATGGATATTATATTGATGGTCCTATTTTAGAGGAAGCACATACTAGTTTTGTAGGCATGCATCCTGTACCTGTTGTACACGGTTTGACTATTGGAGAGTATGCACAAATGATTAATGGCGAAAACTGGCTTAAAAACAACGTACAATGCGCCTTAAAGGTTATTACTGTTAAAAACTATACTAGACAAATGGCTTACGACTTACCTATTAAACCATCTCCAAACCTACCTAATGCACAAGCTATAAACTTATATCCTAGTTTATGCTTTTTTGAAGGTACAAATGTAAGTGCTGGACGTGGTACAGATTTGCAGTTTCAAATATATGGTTCTCCTTTTTTATCAAAAACAGACTACACATTTACACCTAAACCAAATGAAGGTGCAAAATATCCAAAACATGAAAATAAAGTCTGTAATGGCTATAATTTAAGTGACGTTAAACACCAAAGTACATTAAATTTAAGTTATCTAATTACTGCTTATAAAAACACGACAAACCCATCTACATTTTTTGTTAGTAATGGCTTTTTTACAAAACTTGCTGGAACTAAAAAACTGCAACAACAGATTGAAGCTGGTTGGAGTGAAGACAAAATAAAAGCCACTTGGACAAGTGGCTTAAATGATTTTATGGTTAAACGAAAACCTTATTTGTTATACAAATAATATCGGTTATTCGTCATACTTTTTACCGTTAGGTCTTAAGTTTTCTTTTCTGTATTCTTCTCTGGTTTGCTTATCTAAACCACCGTTGTTTATATCAGAAATATTGTACTTAACTTCTTTTACCTCTATTGGGTCACTAGATCGGTCTGAGTTATGCTCTGCAACATCACGCTCTTGCTTTTTTCTTTCTGCTTCTTCCAAAGCAAGTGCTCTTTGCTTTTCACGTTTTGCTTCTGCAATTTCTCTATCTTTAATTGCTTGACGGTTAGCTTCTATTTGCGCTAATTGTTTGTCAGCTTTATCTTTTTCTGATTTCGCTCTGTTGGCTTCTGCTAGTGCGTGTTCTTTTCTAGACTTGTCTGCAGCTTCTTTTTTAAGACGCTCTTTTAATTCTCTTTCTTTTACCTCAGCTACTGCACGCTCTTTTTTAGCTTTAGCATCACCTTCTCTTTGGATACGTTCTCTTTCAGCTCTTTCTTTAGCTTCAACTTCAGCTCTGCTTGGTTTAGAATTTGCACTAGCTAAACGTGTATCATTTTTTTTATAACCTCTTGGCTTAATATTTCTTTTAAGTAATTCTTCCGCAGGTAAACTTGCACGTAAAACATCTTCCTCCAAATCCGCAATGGCATTTGTTGGTTTAGCTATAGATTCTATTCTGTTTAAAGAAATTGGATATACAGCATCTTCTCTATACGCTACAACAGTGTAACGTCCTACTTCAAAATGGTGAAGCGGAATCCTAGCTTCTTTACTTCCTAAATCCATTAAAACAGATTCTTTTTGACTGTGGAATAAAAAACTAAATCTAAAAATTTGAGTGCTACTTTTAAGAATGATCGTATCTCCAGTTCTATTTAGAACATGGACAAGACCAGCTTTAGTTGCATTTACGTTTTCTGTAATAGTAGTTCTGCTTCTTGATTGCGCTAACGCAGAAGTAGTTACCATAAGTAAAACAAGGAGTGTGTATGTTATTTTTTGCCTAATCATAATTTTAAATTATATCGATACGCTAAAAATCAGTTGTAAGGGAGTACAAATTTAAAATGAATTTGTGTTAATACATATTAAACTCCCTTTAATTTACTTAAAATTAGCTGAACGTCACAAAATATTCGACGAATAGTTAATTTATCTGATTATCAATGATTTAGAGATATATCGCTTATTTGATTAGTATATATTCGAATAATGTACCAAGTCTATATAGTATCAACACTATTTAACAAAATATTACAAAAACCCTTTAATATTAGTCTGTTGTTGGGTTTCCATACTTATAAAAAGGTTGCTTTAACAAGTGTGATAGCTCACTGTTTTTGGCTTCGTCCGGAAAGGTATCTACACCATAAATAATTTGATCTCTATCCAAAGTCATATAAGTCCCAAAAAGACGATCCCAACTATTAATATTTACACCTATGAGAAGATGGAATCGTTTCGAAGTATGTAATTATAGATTCCATTAATGATATGCTATTTGTTTACAATAAACTTAACTTTATTTAAATCTGATTGTAACACTTGTGCTTTCCATGGAAGTGCCTCCTCAATATTATCTAAACTTCTGTAGGTTGCATAATTTAAAAATGCGAACAAAGCAACATTAATCTTATCAATGTCTTCCTTTGTATATTTTTTCAACATTCGGCGTGCCTTATTATCTTTACCAAGTATTAAAGCTTCCTTTATCTTTAATAATTCGTGCTTTTGTAACAATGCTTCTTTTGTGGCATAATCACTATTTTGCAATAAATTTTCTGCTTCAAGCATATATATGCCTGACAACATAATAATTTCTTCTTTCACAAAATCTTCAGCATAAATAGCAAAATCTAAATATTTATTAGCTAGTCTAAAAGTTGTTGCGTAATTTTTATTTTCGAAATAACTATTTAATTCTGCCTCCAAAAAAGAGGTATCTAGTGCATATTTTTTAATAATTGCAGTCAAGTCTTGCGTCATAAACTCGTCCGCAGTCCTCAAATCTAAAATATTACCATTAGGATCCATAACCTTTACATTATCGTCATTAAAACGATTAATATAGCTCATGTTACGTTTACCATCTATTTTATCAAATAGTTGCTGATACATAGACTCGTTAATAATAACAGGTACAAAATATTTCCATACTAACGTTTTTACAGCATCACTTTCAAACAATTCTGTAACCACTTTAGTCCCATCAGTATCTTCTAATATTATGGGATAAGAATAATTTGCTGAATCTTCCCAAATAACCAATAGCATCTTATTTTTAGACAATGCTAATTTTTTTGCTAAGGTTAAAGAGGTCAACCATTCTTGTGCCATAGCACTTGTAATGGTTGCAACGCTTAATAATAGGGTAAATAAAAGCTTTTTCATAATACTTAAAAATACAAAATAATTGTATTAATATTTAATTCGTTTTTTCATCTCTTCCACAATATTAAATGCTGCGGGACAAATAGCGACGTTTTTTAACGTTAAATTAGATATTTGCTGAAATTTTTTACGGTCAGTATGCGGGAATTCGGCGCAAGCCTTAGGACGCACATCATAGATAGAACAGTAGTTATCTGCTCCTAAAAAGGTGCACGGTACAGACTGTAACACGTAATCGTTTTCTTCGTCTAGACGCAGGTAAGTGTCAATAAATTGTTGTGGTTTTTGTCTAAAATGCTTAGCAATACGTTGCACATCTTTATCTGTAAAAAGAGGCCCCGTAGTTTTACAACAGTTGGCACACGTTAAGCAATCCGTTTTTTTAAATTCGGCTTCATGCAATTCTTGCATAATATAATCCAGTTGCTTTGGTGCTTTCTTTTTTAGCTTAGTAAAAAAGGTTTTATTTTCCTTATGCTTATCTTTGGCAAGCTTTGGGAGATCATTTAAAAATTCTTCCATGTTACAAAAATAGTATTTTAAATGAAAGACCTTTTCGGAAAAGCCTTATTAGATTATCAGAATAATAATTATACAGTAGACCTAATGACGTCTACTAACATATCTGATGAGGATGAGTTACCTCTTCCTTATCTTTTTAGAGATTATAAAGCTATGCCTAAGTTAGAACAACAGGCGTTAAACTTAGCAAAAGGTGAGATTTTAGACGTTGGTTGTGGTTCTGGAAGTCACAGTCTATATTTACAAAGTAAAGGGCTTAGCGTTAAAGCTATTGATGTGTCGGCTGGTGCTGTTGCAGTTAGTAAAGCACGAGGTGTAATTACAATTGAAGAAAAAGCGCTTTTAGATGAAACCGATACTTTTGATACTATTTTATTATTGATGAATGGTACCGGAATATTTCAAACCTTAGATCAAGTCTCTACTTATTTATTGCATTTAAAATCTTTATTAAATAAAAGTGGTCAAATATTAATAGATTCTAGCGATATAAAATACATGTATCTAGATGAAGATGGTGGCTTTTGGCAAGATATGAATGCTAATTATTATGGCGAATTAGATTACTTTTTAAGTTATAAAGGTGAAAAAGAAGCCGCAATGAAATGGTTATATCTTGATTACAAACTATTACTTGATGCGTGTACTGCTATTGATTTAAAATGCGAAATGCTCGCGGAAGGCGAGCATTATGACTATTTAGCTAAGTTATCGATTTAAAGATCGTATCCTTTTTCTGATAATTTAGCGATCATTCTTTTGTATAAATCACCACTCCACATTACTGAAATATCACCCATTGATGCATTCATAGAGTCTTGAGAGCTTACAATTTTTTGACCTGTATCACTTTTATAAAATTCGGTTAAAATAATTTTATCGCCTTCTGTTAATACTTCTGGCTTAAACATGTTTTTACCTGCTTTTGTTGCGTATAACGCATTCATGTTTTTAACATCTTTATGTGTAAAATGCGCTCTGTAAGCAGACACTACCATTTGCGCTAACTCATCCATAGCACCAGTTCTTTCTTTTTTTAACTCTGTCCAAACAGTTGTAGGTACTGCTTGAGACTCAAACTGTTCCTCTAACATTGTAAACATCTGATCTATTACGCCTTCGTAATACGTCATTGTTCCATTACTTTTTATACACGTCTTAACATCTTCACTGTATTGATCTACTTGAGCAAAACTTGATGTCCCAATTGCTAAAAAGCAAACTAATGCGATAATTTTTTTCATTTTAAATAAGTTTATGTGATTACAAAATAGCAACTACTGTGCCACGCCATTAATATATGTTTCTTTTACCTTTATGTTTGGGATTTCTTTTTGATCAATGGTCATAATATTATCGCCTAAGATAATAAAATCGGCATATTTACCAACTTCTATGCTTCCTTTTTCCGTGTCTTCAAAATTAGAATATGCTGCCCAAATGGTCATTCCTTTTAACGTTTCTTCTCTTGTTAATCCGTTTTCTTTATTAAAACCACCTTCAGGATATTGCTTAGTATCTTGTCTTGATACTGCTGCGTAAAACGTTAAAAATGGACTTACTCTTTCCACCGGAAAATCTGTACCTAAAGCGACTCTTCCACTTTTTTCTAATAATGTTTTGTAAGCATAAGCTCCTTTAATTCTATCTTTTCCTAAACGGTCCTCTGCCCAATACATATCACTTGTTGCATGTGTTGGTTGTATAGAAGGTATAATGTTTTCGTTTTTAAAATATTCAAAATCATTATCTGTAATCACTTGCGCGTGCTCTACTCTCCAACGTCTATTACTTTCAGATTCTAAAGTTTTAGCATACGTTTGTAACACAAAACGGTTAGCAGAATCTCCAATAGCATGCGTGTTCATTTGGTAACCCGCTTTCTCAATTCTTTTTGCTAAATCTTTATACGCTTCCACACCAATAACTAAAGCTCCAAAATGGTCGTGTTGATCAGAGTAATCTTGCTTTAACGCTGCCCCTCTAGATCCTAGCGCTCCATCTGCATAAACCTTTACCGATTGCACATTTAAACGGTCTGTCTTAATTTTTCCTTTATTTAAATAGTAATCTAAATTTGCTTCTCTGTTACTAATCATCGCGTAAATACGCATATCCAAAGTCCCTGCTTGTTGCAAGCTGTCAATCAACTCTATGACTTGTTTGTCTAAACCTGCATCAGATACCGTAGTTAATCCTAAATCTGTACATATTTTTTGAGCCTCTAATAAGGCGTCTATTTGTTGCTGTTTTGTTGGCTCAGGAAAAACTGCTTCTACCAACTCCATTGGATTGTCAATTAAAACACCGGTAAGTTTACCATTTTCTTTTAAAATCTCTCCACCTTCTGCAATTGTGCTTTCTGTGATTTTAGCTAAATCTAATGCTGCTTGATTACAAATCATAGCATGACCATCAATTCTAGTTAATGCCACAGGTATATTTGGAAACAATTTATCTAGTTCTGCTTTAGTAGGATATGTTTTAACCTCCCAATCGTTTTGATCCCAACCTCTACCTATTATAAATTTAGAAGGTTTCTTTTTCTGAAATTCGACAACCTTACTTATAACGTCATCATAACTTTTTGTATCCCTAAGATTAACTTGTAATTGGTTTAAACCAAGTCCATAAAAATGGCAATGTGCATCAATAAAACCAGGTAAAATAGTTTGACCAGCAACATCAATAAGTGCTTTTGCTTTATATTTATTTTTAATATCTGCTGCTTTACCTACCGCCACAAACTTACCGTCCTTAATAGCAAAAGCTTCTGCGTTAGAAAAGTTAGCATCTACAGTATACACATTAGCATTAGTGATAATAGTATCTACATCTGTCTTATCTACACCACAAGATGTTATGACTAAAAATAAGAATAGGATTTTGGTGAATTTCATATTTTAAATTTTTCCGTAAATATAAGCATAAAAAAAAAGCCTCTAATTGAGGCTTTTTTAAACTTTTATTTGTGTTCGGTTTTAAACCGAATTATTTTAACTAAAAATCAAACTTATACGTCGCACCTGCCAAAAACTGAATGCCTTGTACTGGTGTATTTTGCCATTTTGTATAAGATTCGCCTACTAAATTATTTCCTTTAGCAAATACAGAAAAACGATCATTAATATGATATCCTACATGTGCGTTAGCATCAAAATAAGCATCTAAAGTAACCACTCCTGTCATTGGCGTTATTAAACTTGGAATATTAAATTGGTCTTTACGTTCTCCGATATAATATAAATTTGCTCCAGCAAACCACTGTTGATTTATTTGATAATCTACAAATACAGATCCTTTTATATCTGGTAAATTCCATGCTTTCATTTGATTTTTTGCATCATATGAAAAGTATTCTCCTTTTATCCCTAGCGTGAAATTACGATTAATGTCCACGTTTAATTCTGCAGTAACACTTAACGTTGTTACATCATCATAAGCAATACCAAAAGAGTTCCCGTAGGTATAAGCTTCTGACGTTTGCGTGATATCATTATTAACAAATAACGCTTTATTTTTCTCTGATTTGTAGCTTCCGCTAACCGAGTAACTCATAGCATTAGACAATTTCCCTTTTAACCCTGCAAATCCATTATATTGTTGGTCTGTAGGCGCTATAAATAAATTAGGTGACACAAATTGGTTCTCGTCAGCAAAGTCATAATAAGAGTTTTGTATTAACCCACCTTTTACGCCTCCAAACACAATTAAAACATCATCCACTAATCTGTAACTAGCTGCAATATTTGGATAGATAAAAAATTTGCTTTGACTAGCTTCTGTATCATTTAAATAAACCGCTTTAACACCTAAACTTACTGATAAGTCATCATTATTTAATTTAAAAGTTGGCGCTACACCTACTATAAAATTACCATAATTAAGCGCTGTAGGTACTGCGTAAGCTTTATCAAAACTACCGCCTAGGTAGTCTGCAAAGACTTCTACATCTACTTCGTTATCTCTAATCTCTACCGTTCCTAAAGCATTAACTTTTAATCTATTTTCTCCAGAACCATAATCGTCACCAAAACGTCTAAATAATAGGCTTCCTGATTTAAAAACTGAATCTTCAAACATAATATCTCCACCAACATGCGCAGTAGTAAAACTATGACCAACATCTAATGTATCTGCTGTTGCTTGATTAAATAAAGGCTGTTGTAAACCATACCAATTATAGGTTTCATGTTGAAAACCTCCTAAAAGAGACCATGTGTAATCCCTATTGTTTTTAGTATAGTTTAAATTAAGCTTAGAGTCTGAAAAACCACTATCCGTTAATACATCATCTATATCTCCTTGAGAAGAGTGATGCCCAATATAAGCACTAAACGCCTGGTCTCTACCAATCGCATGATTTAAATAAGCCTCTCCTAAAATAGTAGTATAAGTCCCCACACCCAATGTAGCATAGTTGTTATATAATTTTACTTTTTTAGCTTTATCTACTACCGCTGCTTTTCCTTTTGCAGGCGTAAATGTTGATGCCACAGGAAAAGAGAAAATATTATATTTAACGTCTTTTTTTGTTGCGGTATCTGTATCATCCAACGATGGTGTTTCTTTAACTTTAAAAGCATCAGAAATTGTTGGTGTATATGGTTTTACTACATCAATAACACCTGTCTGTATAGTATCTCCTTCCCTTTCTTGTGCTAATGCAAAGACCGAAATTAATAACGATGGTATTAATAAAGTGATTTGTTTTTTTGTAATAAACATAATTTATATTTATGAATTGCGATTGTCTTGATTGCTGATTTTAGTCTTCAGTAATTACTGATGAATTTGTTTTAGCTTCTTCTGCTTTTATTCTAGTCAATTCTGTTTGTGCTTCTGTTTTCACATCCTCAAAATTGCTAAAGTTTTTGATTACACTTTCAAGTATATACGTTGCTTGAAAAGCATCACCTAAAGCATAAAAGTTTTTAGCCATTATAACTAATCCTTTTGCTCCGTAATATTTATACCCAGAATAATCTTTTGCTAAACGCTGTGTTACCGTGTTAGACTGGTTATACAATCCGTCTTTATTTTTAAAATAAGCATTGTAGTATAAGGCTTCTGCTGCAGTTTCGCCTGTTGCAAATGTTTCGACTTGTGCATACGCTGTTCTTGCTTTAGCTTGATCATTTGTTTTAATAGCAGAACGGGCAATTATAACATAAGCATCACTTCTTATCTTATTATCTAAATTAAGGTTAGCAAGCACTTTTTCCGCGTAAGCGACCGCTTGATTATAATTATCTAATTGGTAATTAGCCTGCATTAAATTAGATTGTGCAAACAAACTATTTTGCGGAAAGTTAGCCTCTACTTCTAATCGTTTTAAAGTTGGAATTACTGCATTCCAATCTTTTTTATCTAATTGAATTTGAGACAAACGCAATAATGCTTCTTCAGAGAATTCGCTTTGTGACTTACCAACAACAAATGCATAATGCGGTTCTGCATTAGACTTTAAATCTTTTTTAAAGTATAGCTGTCCTAAGTAAAAATGTGCTTGTGTGGCATGCAATCCGTTTGCAAACTGGTTTAAATACCCATTAAATTGTTTGATGGCTGCGTTTACGTTTTCGTCTAAATATTGTTTCTCTGCAGCCTCGTAAGTTGCATTATCTAAATCGGCATCTGTAACCTCAACAAAATCCAATGTTCTAACCCAAGTAGCATACTCATCTACTTGACCTAAATCTATATAAATTAAACGTGCTGTTGCTACCGCTTGATTTGCTTCTGGCGTACTTGGATAATCTTTTGCAACCGCTTTAAAGGTTGTTAATGCTTGTTGATTTTTATTAGCGTTATAATAGACTAAACCCTGACGTAATTGCGCTTTGCTTGTAAAAGGACTTGTACTATACTCCTTTTTTAATTGGTTATAAATACCAATAGCTTTATCATCTTTACCCGCTTTTACATAACTATTACCCAATGCATACATCGCATCATCACGCAATTTAGAGGTTGGATATTTTGCAATAAATTGTTCTAATTGACTGGTCTGATTACTCTCATTACCAATGTAACCATAACTCATTGCTTTCTGGAAAAAAGCATAATCGTTTTCAATTTTTCCAACTTGCATAGCGTTATCGTAAGCAGCAATCGCTTCGTTATAACGACTGGACACAAAATAACCATCCGCTAAACGTAAATATGCATCATTCAATCTAACTTTATCTGTTTTGTTTTTTTGAATAAACTGATTAAAATATGTGGTTGCTTGACCATAATTTTTTTGTTTAAAGTACGTGTAAGCAATATTGTAATCTAAATTTTCATACTCTACAGTCTCAGACGCACCGCTTTGTTGTGCAAATTGCTTAAACCCTATTAAAGCATCATCATAATTTGTTAAGTTATAATCTGTCTCTGCTTTCCAGAAGGTTGCTCTAGCGGTATATTTTTGATCTTGCTGTTCTTTTAAAGAACTATCAAAAAGGTCTTCTGCATCTTGATATTTACTATCATTAAACAACTCTAAACCTCTATAAAAAGCCACTTTTTGATAAGCAACTTTACTTTCAAAACTGTTTTTATTTTTTAATAAAACTAGTGCTTCCTTATAATTTTTAGAGGTAATGTAAGAGTCTATTAACAACCCTTCTACTTCTTCTTTATATTGCGTGTTTGGATATTTTTCTAGATACCCATTTAAAACCTGCGGTACAGATTGATACGCATTACCAATTTGGTAACTAATCTTAGCATAGTTTAACCAAGCATCTTCCTGGATTTTTAAATCATAATCCATTTGCGATGCATTTCTGAAGGCATTTAATGCTTCTTGTTTTTTACCAACATTAACATAACTTTCTCCTAAGTGATAGTATGCGTTTTGGGCAACACTATTATCTGCACTTACAATTTTATTAAATTCTGAAATGGCTTTATCATAATCCTTCTGCTTGTAATACGCATATCCTAATTGGTAGTAATCCGTATTACTCCACTTTCCTTTTTTACCATTATAATCTGTTAAGTACGGAATAGCTTCGTCATACTTTTCTAGGTTGAAATAACTTTCTCCTATAATTTTATTTAATTCCGAAACTTCATTTCTATCGCTAGTTTCTAATTTAGACTTAGCCAACGCTATCGCTTTATCAAATTTCCCTAATTTAAAATTTAAATCTGCCTGATAGTAACTTAGTTTTTCCTTATACTTTTCTTCATCTCCAACCTGCTCAAAATACTTATTAGCTCCGTCGTAGTCATCTCCTTCATAAGACATAAATCCTAAATAATATTTGGCTTGTGACCCGTATTTTTGAGACGTCTCTACACGTGTTAAATACTTTCTGGCGTCTTTATAGTTTTTGGTAGTAAACGATGCATATCCGTTATTAAAGTTATAGGCTTCTTTATCCGCTCTAGCCAAAGACCCTTCGTCCACTTTTGCATACCATTTTTGTGCATAAGCATATTTACCATTGGTAAAGTAATATTCTGCAACATCTACAAATGCAGTATTACGTTTTGTACTAGTTGGATAATCTTCCACAAAACGCTCCATTAATACATCTGCATTTTGCTGGTTTAATCTAATAGCAGCATTTGCAATATAAAAAGCACAATTACTTTGTACATTCTCGTCATCCGTCGTTTTATTGATTTGACTAAACAAATTTTGAGACGCTAAATATTGCTGACTATTATACAACTGAAGTGCTTTTTGGTAATCTCCAAGACTACTTGTATACACCGCGGATTGTTGCCCAAATAATTGGAAACAAAACGCTAAGATTATAAAAAATGTAAGCTGTTTTTTTACTAACATTGACACTGTTTTTAAATTATAAATCAAAGATAAATTAATCTATAGGTCTAACGCTGAATTTTACTAATAATTATAAACGGAGTTATTAAAAGCAGAAAATCTACTCTATTTTTTCCAAATAACTATCCGCAAGAGATGCGGTAATAAATTATTACTTTTGACCTCCTTTTTTTACTATTAATTGTTTACTTTGTCATCTACAATTTTCTGCAATACAAAAGCGTTATAATAACTTAAGAATATTAAAATTATTTTATGTCTGACACTGTTTTAGAATTAAAAAATGCTTCAATTTTTCAAGGTGAAAGCTTAGTCCTTTCTGACATTAACTTAGAGGTTAAAAAAGGTGATTTTGTTTATCTAATTGGTAAAACTGGTTCTGGAAAAAGTAGTTTTATGAAAACGCTTTATGGCGATTTAAAACTAACTAAAGGAGAAGGTCATATTGTTGATTACGACTTACTAAAACTAAAAGAAAAAGAGATTCCGTTTTTACGTCGAAAGCTAGGTATTGTATTTCAAGATTTTAAATTACTTACAGACCGTACTATTAACGACAATTTATTATTTGTTTTAAAAGCTACAGGTTGGAAAGACAAAGCTAAAATGACGGAGCGTGTCGCTTCTGTTTTAGATAAGGTAGACATGAAAACTAAAGGTTTTAAATTTCCGCATGAATTATCAGGAGGAGAACAACAGCGTATTGCTATTGCACGTGCTTTGCTAAATGATCCAGAATTGATATTAGCAGATGAGCCTACAGGAAACCTAGACCCACAAACTAGTATTGAGGTTATGGAAGTCCTGCAAGAAATAAATAAAAATGGAAATACCATTTTAATGGCTACCCATGATTATGCCTTACTTTTAAAATACCCAAGCAAAACATTAAAATGTGATGACAATAAGGTGTTTGAAGTTGTACAACGTAAGGCTAATTAATCCCTACTTGTATGCTTTCTGTTTTAATACCGACCTATAATTACGACGTCACCACATTAGTTAACAGTCTGCATGCACAATTACTACAATCACAAATTAATTTTGAGATTTTAATATTAGATGACGGATCAAACCATGTTATAAATACAACCAATCAAGTATTAAACACATTAGCATTTGTAACATTTAAAACCAATCCTAAAAATGTTGGATTAAGTAATAACCGTAATCTTTTAGCTGAAGCGTCCATCTATAACTATATTTTATTTATTGATGGTGACTCTCTAGTTATATCGGACCAATACATTGCTAATTATCTTAGTAATATTACACCTGAAACTGCTATCATTTATGGTGGACGTATCCATCCAAAACAAGTCTCTAAAAAAAGAGAGTTACGATTAGTTTACGGAAAAAAAAGAGAAGATTTAAGCGCCAAGCAAAGATCTGAAAAACCGCATAAACGCATGTTTTGTAATAATACGTTAATGACTAAAGCAACATTTAACGCTATTACGTTTGAAAAAACATTAAACCAATATGGTCATGAAGACACATTATTTGCATACAAAGCAAGTGTTTTAAAAACAGCCATTTTACATATTGACAATCCTATTTTACATGGTGATGTTGATTTTAATAACGTCTTTTTAAACAAAACAGAAAAAGGATTACAAAACTTAGATTATATTTATAAATCGGAACTTATACCACAAAATTTTATTCCTTTTTTAGAGTATTTCTCTAAATTAAAACGATTTAAATTAAATTATCTTTTAGCCTATTCTTACTATTTTACTAATCCGATAACTAAGTACTTATTAACCAACAAACTGACCTCTTTAGCATTATTTGATATCTTTAGAATTAGTTACTTTTGTCATATTAACCTCAAAAAATGAGTCCTTTCTTCTCTGTTGTCATACCGCTTTATAACAAAGAAAGTTATATTTCAAAAACATTAAACACGGTTTTAAATCAGTCGTTTAAAGATTTTGAAGTTATTATAGTTAATGATGGCTCTACAGACCAAAGTGTTTCCGTAATAGATACTTATACAGACAAAAGGATAAAGCTTATACATCAAACAAATCAGGGCGTTTCCGTTGCACGTAATACTGCAATAACAGCTTCAACCGGAATGTATATCGCGACATTAGACGCAGACGATATTTGGAAACCAAATCATTTAGAAGCATTAAAAAAGTGCATTGACACTTTTAAAAATGCTGTCTTATTCTGTAATAATTACGAAATTAAAAGGCGTGATGGTTTTGTAACAAAAGCTAAATTTAATTTCGAATACCACTCCGACTGTCTTTTAGTAGACAATTTTTTTGAAGCTAATATTATAAACTACATTCCGCACTCTTCTTCTGTTGCATTTAAAAAAGATACGTTCTTTAAAATAGGAGCTTACAATACGAAATTACGTACAGGACAAGATATTGATTTGTGGATTAGATTTGGCTTACATGGTGCCATAGCATTTAACCCCGTGGTTACCATGCTTTACAACTTTTTTGACCCTAATAGTTTATCTAATAGTAAACTGAATGATAATAGGTTATTATTGATTAGTCAGTATACTACTGAAGAACAAACTAACCCGTCTTTAAAACGCTACATGGACATTAAGCGTTATGCTTTAGCCATTAGGTACAAGTTTAATAATGAAGATAAAAAAGCAACGTTTTTAATTAATGAAATTAACGTCAATAATCTTAATTTTAAGCAGCGTTTGATATTAAATTGCCCAAAAACACTTTTAATAAAACTGAAACAATTTCAAGAGTTTTTGATAAAAAAGAATATTTATTTATCAGCTTTTAGATAATACAAATTGATTATATTCCCTGATGTAATCTAACTCTTTATAGACATCGGAAGCCAACACCAAACATACGGACCCTGCTGAAAAATTTTCAAGCTCTCTCCAAATACCTGGCACAATCAACAAACCTTTATCGGGTTTATTAAGTGTTACGGTTTTAGTAGACTTACCATCTTTTAATATAACATCAAAACTACCACTTAACGGAATCAAAAATTGATATAATGCCTTATGTGCATGTCCACCGCGATAAGCATCACTTGGAACATCGTATAAATAATAGACACGTTTAATATCAAAATCCAAACAGTCTTTTTCAATAACCGAAAGATTACCTCTCCCTTCTTCGTCAGAAATTTTAGGGATATTAATTATTTGGACGTCGTCAAGGTTAGTTTGTTTCATTTATACGTTTTAAATAGTTGCTCCATTGTGCTCCAATAACTTCTTCAGACAAATGGCTTACGCTAGATTTAGCCGAAGCTTTACACGCGCTGTATAGATCTGTATCAAATATAAAAGTATTTAATGCAACCGCTAAAGTTTCTGTATTAAAATTTTCAACTAAAAGCCCATTCTGCTTATCAAGAATAATTTCACTTGGTCCCGATTGACAATCTACTGACACGACAGGAGTTCCCATAGATAAGGATTCCAACAAAACCATCGGAAAACCTTCATATCTACTTGTTAATACCGTGTATTTTGCGTCTTTTATAAACTTAGCTGGGGCTTTAGTAAAGTTATAGAATAAAACATACTCTTCTAACTTTAATGCAGACGCTAATTGTTGTAATTCAACTTTATCCTCACCATCACCCAAAATTACCAACTTGACATTCTGCATTGGTAATTTAGACTGACTGTAAGCATTTAATAATAAAGCTATGTTTTTACTTTTATTGACTAACCGTCCAAAATATAAAATATATTGTTCTGGTAAATTCAAATTTACATCTGTCGCATAATTTAAGAAGTCTTTATCAAATGCGTTATAAATGGTTGTGACATTTGTAAAACCGTAGTTTTGCTTTATTTTTTCATTTATAGCCTGACTAACAGTAATAAAGTTAGTGTCTGATTTATAAATCAATCGCGCTAAAAATCTTGCTTTTGGAATATAAGTCTCCGTATTATAATTATGTACCCAGTATACCACATTTAGCTTTGTGTAGACTAGCTTATTAATAAGCCACTCTTTAATAAAAGTAGGTCGAGATCTAGAATCAACAACTATTGAAATATCATGCTTTTTAAGATATTTTTTAAAAGCAATCAACCGTTGCAGTCTTCCAAATATAGGCGTCCCTTTTGCTTTTAAAATGCCTAAATCAAAACGCTGTCCCGAAAATTTAAAATCTTCTCCAGACAATACGGTAATGACATGTACTTGAAAACCAAAACCCTCTAAAATCTGAGATAATTTTGCACTTGTACGTTCTGCGCCTCCGCCTGCCAATGACGACGCAACAATCCCTACATTAATTTTATTATTAGTTTGCAAATGGTTAGTTTTGGATAATCAAATATAGTAAATGAAAATCTTATTATTGGGTGAATATAGTAGATTACACAATTCTTTAAAAGAAGGTTTAGAAGCTTTAAATCATGAGGTTGTTATAATTGGCTCTGGAGATGGATTTAAATCCTTTCCGGTTGACTATAAAGTGTATTCTGTTTTTAGAGAAAAAAAAGCCCTGCTATTTTTATCCAAAGCTATATTAAAAGTGTTTAGAATTAATATTATAAAAATAGAGCTTGCCATTAAATACTATTTAGTGTTTAACAAATTAAAGCAGTTTGATGTGGTACAACTTATTAACGAAGCCTCACTTAAAACAACTGCACGCTTAGAGATAGCACTACTAAAAAAACTTTTTAAGAAAACAAAAAAGGTGGTTTTACTGTCCTGTGGAGAAGATTATTACAACATTTCTTATGCCTTAAAAAACAAAGAAAACTATAGCCTTCTAACACCTTATCTAAATGACAACACTTTAGCAAAAGACTATGCTTTTACTTTAGAATATGTCACTGAACGACACAAAAAACTACACACCTTTTTAGCACGTAATTACGACGGGATTATTGCTTCAGATTTGGATTACCATTTACCTCTAATTAACACTCCTAAATACTTGGGTGTGATAGCTAATCCAATAAATACAGATCTTATAAATTATACACCTTTAGATTTAGATCAAAAAATTAAAATATTTTTGGGTATAAATACTGAAAATTCAATAAAAAAAGGCGTCTTATTTTTTGAGAAAGCTTTAAAAATTATAGCGTCAAAATATCCTGATCTAGTCGAAATAACAATCACTAAAAATCTACCTTACAACACATACATAAATAGCTATAACCAAGCACATATAATTTTAGATCAAGTCTATGGTTATGATCAAGGTTATAATGCTTTAGAAGCAATGGCTAAAGGCAAGGTGGTATTTACTGGCGCTGAGCAACAATGGTTAACATATTATAATGTAAAAGAAGATACAATAGCTATTAATGCATTGCCCGATGTAGACTATTTAGTCAAAAAAATAGAATGGTTAATTACTAACCCAAATATTATTAAGACAATATCTGTAAATGCTAATGCTTTTATAACAACACATCATAACTATAAAAATATAGCAGCACAATACGTTAAAACCTGGAATACATTATAGATTACTCTCCTTCTAAATTATCCGGTAGTACACCAAATAAAGACGAATAAAAAATTAATAGTATTATGGCGTAATACATAACATTAGTTATAAAATAGGCCATATTTGCCCCGACTACCCCAAATTCGTCAATCAATAATGTACTTGTAAAATATAACGTGGTTACAGAAAAAGCTTCGGTAATAATATAATGCCAAAACATGCGTTTAGCCAAAAACTGATAAGCAATGACTACTGACAGCACTTTAATAAAATCACCCATTAATTGCCATAAAAACAAATCTTCAACAGGTGTAAATTCGTCCGTCAACACAACCTGAACAATAAAATGTCTCAAAAAATAGATGACCACTAATCCAACAGCAAATATTGGAATAATAGACTTATAAAAACCAAAAACTTCTTTTCTAAAATCCTTGATATTATCAATCTCTGAAAATCTAGGTAAGATATACATGGTCAAAAGCGTGGTTACAAATAACAAGTAATACTTTGATATTCTATTCATGGCTTCCCAAAAACCGGCTTCTTTTAATCCAATATTATCTATAATATAGCTTCTAATTAGTATCGCTATTAATGGTAATATTATTGCAGAAAACAAAGCCATACCGGAATACGAACTTAACTTTCTAGCAAAACTTAAACTAAAGTTACTTGACTTTATTAATGGTGCAAAATTTCGACGATTAATAATTCCAACCAATGTGATTAAAAATATAAGGGATTCTGCCACTACCACAGCTATCAAAGCCCCATCTACTTTTTGTTGCCAAATCAACAAAATAGTAACTGTAGCCCCTAAGATTTGTCCAAAAATATTGAATATTATCAAGTACTTATATTTACCAAATCCATTCATAATAGAAAAGGCGAACATGTTTAGGCAATAAAAAGGTATCGCTACTGCAAATATCCTAATGATATAGGCATAATTATTATAGTCTTTAAATATTAAGTCATTAATATAATCTGCTTTCAGATAGACCAGAAAAGACATTAAAAAACTGGAAATAAAACCTAAATAGAATACTGTAGATAATACTTTACTAAGCTGAATAGTATCGTTTTTAAATTGAGCGATATACTTTACAACACCTTTGTATAACCCAAGTATAGATATGGATTGTATAGACCCTGTAAAGTTTCTTAAATTACCAACTAATGCCATCCCTTCTGACCCAACAAATAAAGCTAGTGCTTTTGATGTTAAGAATCCTGCTATTATTTTTACAATAACAGAGATTGAGTTAAGTGAAGCCACTTTAACTAAAACATTAGTATTTATATATTCTAAAAATCTTTTCAATTAATATCCGTTAAGTATTGCTATTACAGTATCGACCTGAAGTTTAGTCATAACTGGACTAATAGGAATACTCACACAAGTTTCGTGAATTTTTTCTGTTATCGGAAATTTTAACTCGTTAAATCGATGAAGTGCTTTTTGTTTGTGCGGCGGAATTGGATAATGAATCCCTGATTGAACCTTATGTGACTCTAAATAATTAATAAAATCATCGCGATTTTCTACCAAAACAACAAACAGATGAAACACATGATTGCGTAAACCATTAAACACCGGTAATTTTATCTTTACATTTTTTACTTCTATCAGATAACGTTTTGCAATAGCTAAGCGTTGTGCATTATCAATATCCAAAAATTTAAGCTTAACATTTAAAAACAACGCTTGAATTTCGTCCAATCTATTATTTACTCCCAATACATCATTTACATATTTAGATGATGTGCCGTAATTTCTTAATTTAAAAATAACATCAGCTAATGCTTTATTATTAGTAGTGACCGCTCCTGCATCTCCTAAAGCCCCTAAGTTTTTACTTGGGTAAAAGCTAAAAGCTGCTGCATCGCATAAGTTTCCCGATCGTTTTGATGTTAGACTATCAATAGCTCCTGTGGATTGTGCAGCATCTTCAACAACTAATAACTGGTTACGCTTGGCTAACGCATTAATTTCAGAAACATCACACAATTGCCCATATAAATGAACAATCAATATCGCTTTTGTTGTTTCGGAAATATGTTTTTCAATTTCCGATGCTTCTATATTAAAGCTATCCGTATTAGGTTCAATCAAAACAGGTTTTAAGCCCACTTCCATAATAGCCAATATAGATGCAATAAATGTATTAGCAGGCACAATAACTTCATCCCCCTTTTGCAATACGCCTAATTCTAAATAGCCTTTAAAGATTAAAGCTAAAGCATCAAAACCATTACTGACACCAATACAATATTTAGTTCCACAATAATCCGCATAGTTAGATTCAAATGTTGTTACACCTTGTCCTAAAACATATACTCCTGAATTTAAAAATGCATTGAACTCCGATTTGAATTCTGACTCAAAACGTGCATTAATTTTTGGTAGATCTAAAAACTTTATCATATCAATACCGTATCTAAAATTTTATAACTGTTAGTATCCACCGTATAAAAATCTTGTGTTACCGTTCTTGCTCCAAAACCTTCCTTCCAATATTGCAAACCTTGATTAACTTGTCTTCCGTTATTTACATTAGACACTCCAAAATCAAAAAATCGTTTATTATTAAATACAGACGTAATTAAATAATGATGCAAAAAATCTAAACTTCCTAATTCATTCTTTTGATTATTACCCGATATATATTGCGAATGCGCAACATATTTGCTCTCAAAAATTGTAGTCCCAGCTACTATCTGATTATTTTGATAGACATTAAATTGACGTATTTGTTTTTCAAAATTAATTTTTAACGCTGTTATTTCGGCTAAACTATGCACCGGTTTCACATTATGCTTTTCATTTAAATTAGGTTCAAGCACTGTAGACCAAAAAGATTCAAAACCTCCTTCTTCCTTAATAACTAAACCGTGTTTTTTACCTCGTTTAACGCCTTCTAATCTATCTTTAGAAAATTTCAAGCCCTGTCTGTAATCAATTACAGATAATGCATCCCGTCTATTAAGTTTTGCATTTAGCAAAAACATGATATAAGACTGCTCATCGTTTGGCAATGTATTATAAATAGAAGGCAATATTTTTAATTGTAATTCTGTTATTTTAGCTTCATTTAAAAATTTTAAAAGTGCTTTATAAATTAATAAAACGCTATTCAATTTTAAATTTTCTTTAAACACTAAGCCGCCATACGTTAACCCTTGATGAGAATAAACACAATCTTCAACCCTGTTTGCTGGTAGTATAGCAACTAGTTTTTCATCTTTAAAAACAAGCAATGAGAAATCATAAAATCTGTCGTTATGGTACTCCATAAAGTTTCGATTAAATAAAAACGTTGCGTTCTTGGAGGCGACAACAAAATCGTTCCAAACGTTAAAGTATTCGGGGTTGTATGTTTGTATTGAAAAAATAATATTACAATTTTAGGCCAGCCTAAATTACTAATTAAAAAAGCAATTGTAGTATATTTAATTAGATAATGGCTCAAAAACCGTTTCTCCTTGGTTATCAATATATTTATAGACTCCAAACGGCGCGCCTTGATTGATCATAATATAACTACTATCATCTTCAAGATGATCCAAATAACTCTCATTTTCACCTAAATAAGAAAAAAGGATTCTAAAAAAATTAACTGGAGTTTTAAATTTATTATCAAAGTCTGGAGGCATACCATTCCATTTAATTGCCAACATAGCAGTATAAATAGAATATATTAGATCCGGATCTGACTGTTTAATTCGCGCTTCTAACGTGGTATTAAAACCAACAAACCCACCGTGATCTGCAGTTATAATAATTAGCGCATTTTTATCCTGACTATCTATCAACGTAATAATCTCTTGTAACCATAGATTAGCTTGTTGTAACTTATTTAAGTAGTTTTCTTTTTCCGTTATTTTATGCACAGACTCACTTGAACTGTTAGTAACATGAGAAGGCAATAGCTTTTGAATAAAGTAAAAATTAGAAGTCAAAGTATCTTTTGGCAATACCGTTTTTAAATCAGAAATAACATCTCTAACGGGTCCCAGTCCTTTATACCTAAACGGTACGTCTTTATATTTTATGTTACTATAATCAAATCCCAAAGTTGGTCTATTTAGCAAAAAATAATACTTGTCCATCAAAAGATGTGTCTTATACATATTGTTTTTAAAAATCTCTAAAACAGGGTTTTTAGAGACAATATTTTCTCTAGCATGAGACAACTCTGCAAAAGAGTGATCCGGATTAGAATAGTAATGGTGCTTCATTGCTAAAAGCGAACTATTAGAACTTAATGTCGAATAATAATTACTTCGATAGTCTGAATAATTTTTAAAACCAGCTTCTTTTAAATAGCTGTTAAAACTAGAATTTTCATAGCCATAAGGTCCTTTGCTTAACTTATCCACATTAGCATATCCATCTACTTGAATAAAATAAACATTAGGAGTTGTCTTAAATATAACCTTGGTAATAGCATCAGGCTGCTCTAACCATTGTTTAGAATACGTGACGTGTTTAAAAATAGTAGGAATAAGTGATACTAAAGCCATAACCACCAACAGAAACTGAAAGACCACTATTTTTTTTAAATGTTTACTGAAAAATAATGCGCAACACAGTGCCACAATAATTAGCGGAATGATATAAATTAACTGAAACCTAAAGGTACTTATCAAAATAAAACTACCAAAAAAGCCAATATCTAATAAAACAAAAAGCTTGAATTTATTAGCTTCTAAAAGTTTAATTTTTTTTGAAAAGTAATTAAAAATACTAAAGATTAAAACTGGAACAACAATAAATAAAAAACTAAAAAACAGTAATTGACTTACCGAATTTGCTTGTGTGTAATTAGCATTAAAATAATATAACATGGGATACAAACCCGAAGCTATACCGACTAAGAGTGGAAGAATATTTTTATTGTTTATAAAGTTGGAAAGACGCTTTTTCATTTAACCTTCATTAAATACAACACACGATGCGTGTCTTGGATAGCTAGCTTTTCTATGATATCAAAATAAGAGCTGTATTCTTTTTCAAAATTACTAATGTTATAAAAATCGAAGTAATCCTTAAAATCAGTCTTACTATCTAATAATCTTTGCACCCAAGAATCTTCTCGTTTAGGGAATTCGATAATTAAATATTTAGAAAACGATGCAAAAAATTGTGCAGACATTTTAAACGACACATTTCCACTAAGTGACATATGGTGTATGACTGCTAGAGCTAAAGTAGCTTCTGGCGCAAAAGCTTGTATGCGCTTTAAAAACGATAAACGCTCTGTATTATTAAACCCGATACTTGCAGAAGGATTTAAAACATCCAACACAAACGGCGTCATGTAAGTCTCTTTGTTTTCTTTAATTGTTTTAAAGTTAAAATCTACCGCGTTATTATCAATATCACAAACTAAGGCCTGCTGTAATTGACGTTCTATTTTTCTAACAAACGTACCGTCATTGCCACCAATATCAATAATAGTATTAGTCTTTAATGTATCAATCCATTGATTAATAATTGTCGCCTTTTTAATAAAAGCTCTAGTACTATAATTTGTTTTATCATAATAATCACCCCACTCACTATGCTCTTTAAGTGTTAGATTTTTTATATAATTATATAAGCTTTGAACAATATTTAACTGTGCTTTTTTAGATAATACAGATGCTTTAGATTCGCCTTTATAATCTTGACTATGCTTGTCTTCAAACTTTGCTAATAAATGAATATTAGTATACAAAAACGGGTTAAGTTTAGTTTTAAAAGGCAACATAGATGCCAACATTTTAATTGGAATACCGTCTATAAAATTACTTATTAATTTTATGGATTGCGCACCATGATAATGTGACAATACTAAAGGTCCTAAAAAATGAGATATAAATTGTTTGTATCCTCGCCAGGGTGAATCTTCGGCATAAAAATCAAAAGAAAGCGTATCAATAAAAATAGCTTTTCCGTTGTAAAACGCAACATTAAAGGCACTAGCATCTTTTAAAGAAAACCCATGCTCTAAGGCGTACTTCTGAAGTTTTAATGTTAATAATGCTGCTTCTTTGTATTGATTAAAACTCCACTCGTATGGATAAGTAATAAACGGAATGTGTTCTGGTTGGATTATAATTTTTTCAGCTGTAGCTGAAACTTCTTTATGGGCAACCAAAAGCTTGTTATCAAATAAGGCTTTAAAAAATCCAGAAGTATTTAAGGCTTCATACTGCTTAAAATAAATAGGATTAATGGTTCTTTTAATAACACCATCGTCTAGATACACATATCCAGAAGGATCTCTAAATGAAGCACTATGTTTAGATATGGTAGTCACTATTTAGACGTTTTATCCGTATCAGAATCTTTTACATTAATATCATCAAAAAGATCATCATTCTCCTTTTTGTCCATTCCCAAAAAGACTTTAACTTTATACATGATATTTTTTGAAAATAAAAGAATAGCCGCAACTGCAGCCACGATAGATTGAATAATCATCGCACCTAAACCCGGATCAAAATAGAGACTATACATTTGTGTTTTTTGTAAATATAAACATTGTTACAAATTTATATTAAGAATATAATGTAATTATTAAATCAGAGAAGCTTTAACCTAACTCTTCTTTTGTCTTTTTAACATCGCCATTAATACGCCAATCAAAAAAAGTAAGTATTGAATTTATGATGTAAAACACATATTTAACAATGTTTGCAACATTACCTTGTATTACATTTTTAATAATCTGCGCTAGGTTATAAAAAGACCACGTTAAAAAAGTCTGCTCGTATTTAAAAGCGGTACTTATATTACCCACTAATGATATTCCAAAAATAATAGCAACGGTGTGTTTAAAAAATTGATTTTTAATAGTTGTTCCAAACCAATAAAAACCTAAAAACACTAATGTATAAGAGACTATAAAGGCCAAAAGTATGAGTAACCAATATTTGGTATCTGCTTTTTTAACCTGCTCACCATCACTCCATTTTTTGGTAGCAATAATGGCTATAATAAATGTTAAGGGGTAGGTTATAATGGCAGAATGATTTCCAAATAGGTAATCAATAATACCTGAATTAACAGTAGTAAACACGCCAATCCAATTTCCTAGATTTTGTTGTTTAACAATCATTCTAGCAGCTAATAAAGATACAACAGCTCCTATTGTAGACAATAATCCAATTGGAAAAGCGCCTTTAGATATGTAATCACTAAAACCAGAAAGAGGTACCCCAAATTGGATACCTCCCTGATAATATATTGTTTCATGAAACCCTCTGTAAAAACAGATAGCGGCTACCAAAATTACACCAACTATATCTATATATTTAGAGTGTACTACACGTCTAAGTGTTGGATTTGGTAACTGTAAGTGCTTCACGTATTAAGCAATCTTGTTTCTCTTACGATCGTTTTCTGTTAAATAGATCTTACGTAAACGAATATGGTTTGGTGTAACCTCTACATACTCATCTTTTTGGATATATTCTAATGCTTCTTCTAAACTAAACTTGATAGCTGGTACAATCTTAGCTTTATCATCTGCTCCAGAACTACGTACATTACTTTGCTTTTTAGCTTTAGTAATGTTTACAGACATATCATCTTGACGAGAGTTCTCACCAATTACTTGACCTTCGTAAATATCTTCACCTGGCTCAACGAAAAACTTACCTCTATCTTGTAATTTATCGATAGAGTAAGGTATAGCTTTACCATTTTCCATAGAAATTAAAGATCCAGAAATACGTCCAGCAATAGCACCTTTTAATGGTTGGTATTCTTTAAAACGGTGTGCCATAATTGCCTCTCCAGCAGTAGCTGTTAATAACAAGTTACGTAAACCAATAATACCACGAGAAGGAATTAAGAATTCGCAAATCATACGATCTCCTTTTGCTTCCATACTTAATAATTCACCTTTACGTAAAGTTACAAACTCTACAGCTCTACCAGAAACAGTTTCTGGAAGGTCAATTGTTAATTCTTCAACTGGCTCACATTTAACACCATCAATTTCTTTGATAATTACCTGTGGTTGCCCAATTTGTAATTCATAACCTTCACGACGCATCGTTTCAATTAAAACTGACAAGTGTAATACACCACGTCCAAAGACCATAAATTTATCTGCACTACCAGTTTCACCTAGTTTAAGTGCTAAATTCTTTTCTAATTCTTTTTCTAAACGATCTTTAATGTGACGAGACGTTACATATTTACCATCTTTTCCAAAGAAAGGAGAATCGTTAATTGTAAATAACATACTCATTGTAGGCTCATCAATTGCAATTGATTTTAAACCCTCTGGGTTTTCAATATCTGCAACAGTATCTCCAATTTCAAATCCTTCGATTCCTACAATTGCACAGATATCTCCTGTTTGTACGCTGTCTACTCTTTTACGTCCTAAACCTTCAAATATAAATAATTCTTTGATTTTACTTTTTGTAACAGAACCATCTCTTTTTACAAGAGATATTTGTTGTCCTTCTACTAAACTTCCTCTTTGTAATCTACCAATCGCGATACGACCTGTAAAAGAAGAGAAATCTAAAGAAGTAATAAGTAATTGAGTTGTTCCTTCATCAAAAACAGGCGTAGGAACGTGCTCTATAACCATATCTAATAATGGCTCAACATTTTCAGTTTCTACTTTCCAGTCATCACTCATCCAGTTGTTTTTTGCCGAACCATAAACGGTTGGGAAATCTAACTGCCACTCTTCTGCTCCTAATTCGAACATTAGATCAAAAACTTTTTCATGTACTTCATCCGGAGTACAGTTTTCTTTATCTACTTTGTTTACAACAACACAAGGTTTTAAACCTAAGTCAATCGCTTTTTGTAATACAAAACGCGTTTGAGGCATTGGTCCTTCAAAAGCATCCACTAATAATACAACACCATCAGCCATGTTTAATACACGCTCTACTTCTCCTCCAAAATCGGCGTGACCTGGTGTATCAATGATATTAATTTTTGTGTCTTTGTAAATTACAGAAACGTTTTTAGAAGTAATTGTAATTCCTCTTTCACGTTCTAAATCATTGTTATCCAAAATTAAGTCTCCTGTGTTTTCGTTTTCACGAAACAATTGACAGTGGTACATGATTTTATCAACCAACGTAGTTTTTCCGTGATCGACGTGTGCAATAATTGCAATATTTTTAATATTAGCCATAATGGTGCCTTATTTTAAGCGTGCAAATGTACTCAATTTTTATCTAAAAACCCGTTTTAATTTATATTTGATAAATTCCTCTTTAAAATTTGTAACATTTTTAAACAAACACACACAGATAGTTATGTTTAAATATAGAAATTTACTATAAAATATTTCCTACAAAACATTATATTATTAGATTTGTTAACTTATTAATCAACCCGTTAAAAAACCAATCATAACCATGAAAAAAATCCTTTCCCTATTAGTCGCCTCTATTTTATTAGCCAGTTGCGGTACTAAAAATGAAGAATCTTACTTTATCCCAAAAGACGCTGTTGGTGTCATGTATGTCAATCTAAAATCCTTGTCTGAAAAAAGTAAAGCTTTGGACATGAAGAATTTAAATATAAACACCCTTATTAAAGACAAAGCTCCTAAAGAAATAAAAGATTTTGTTTCTGAATTTATGACCTCAGAAAACTTAAACAACACCTTTAGAAAAGAATTTATTCTTGGATTTGGATCTATTAAAAGACTATCTGGGTTTGGAGGCTTAGCCCTACCAATTAAAGATGCAAGTGCTTTTGAAACTTTTATAACACCAATGCTAAATAAAATTCCAAATTTAGAAAAAGAAACTAATGTTGGAAAAGATAACAATTTTACAATATATTCAACTAAAGAGCTTGCTATTGGTTGGAACAATAAAACTGCATTAATTATTGGAGCAAAAAACTATGCAGCAGCAGAATTAATAGATTTAACAAATTTAGATAGGCAAGAAACTATATTAGCTACTAATTATTTTGACAACTTTTTTGACACAAACCAAGATATAGGCTTACATATTACTTCTTCTCCACTAGGAGATGCTTTGGATGGTATTTTGAGTGCATTTGCAGGGATGAATATTAATTTAGAAAATAACAATCTGAGCTACTATAGCAGTTTTGAAGATGATAACGTACATAGCGCTACTAAACTAAAATTAAACAATGACATTAAATCGTTAGTAGGTTATGACAAATGGATGACTACTTCATATAACAAAAAACTTCTAAACGTTTTGCCTAGTAATCCTGTCATGCTAACAAAACTATCTGTAGATACTGAAACAATTTACGAACACATCTTAAGCTTAAAAGACAACAAGTCTTTACCTATTTCGATAAGAGAAGAATTGAAAAAAAATACCAAAAGAGCTAATCGTGAACTTGAAAAAGACTTAGGAATGGACACTCAAGATTTTTCAAAAATATTTACCGGAACAGTAATACTTACGGCTAACAAAAATGATTCTCCTGAAAACAAATCTCCAAATATCTATACCGCTATAGCTATAAAAGATAAAGCCAAATTTGATAGATTTTTTAATGCTTTAAAAGAAAAAAAATCACGAATTAAGGAAATTAGCAAAAATTATTATCAATTGGATGAGGATATATTAATGGTGGTTACTGATGATTTAATTTTTATGACAAACGATGGAAATAAAGCTGATGAAGTTAAAAATAGTGGAAAATTAGCAAAAAACTTATCAGATTTTAAGCATATCGATAAATTATCTCATAGTCTTTACTTTTACAGTAAAGGTGATTTTAATAGTATCGTTTCTAAGCTATACAAAACTAATCAATACAATAGATCTAGTCGTTACACAAGCTTTGACAATTATGACGACTTTAATAGTTTTTCTAGAGGCAGAAAAAAGAATCCAATAGACAACATAACAGATAAAAGTGCTGAATTGTACGAAAAGTATTTTGAAGAAAATCATTTCTACATGGATATTAATGGAGCTGAGTCCTTTATAACTACAAAAGGTGATAAAAACTCACTTATTCAGACAATTTTATACGGTGATGAAATAGCTAAACTTACTTCTGAAAAGAACTAATTAGCGTGCAAATTACAATCCAAAATATAACACCAAACTTTTTTACTCCAGCTTCATCCGAAGTCTGGAGTAAAAATTTTGAATTACTTCCAAATTCAAAATATTTAATAAAAGCCGTTTCCGGAAGTGGAAAAAGTTCATTTTTCAACTTTTTATATGGCTTAAATAATCGCTATTCTGGTTCTATTATATTTGAGAAAACGACAATTGGTTCATTTTCTGAAAATGATTGGACGTCTTTAAGACGAGAAAAAATTTCGATTGTATTTCAAGGTCTTCGACTATTTCCAGAATTGACAGCTTTGGAAAATATTCAACTTAAAAACACACTAACCAATCATAAATCTGAAACTGAGATTTTGGCAATGTTAGCACAATTGGATGTAGATCAATTAGCACACAAAAAAGCAGAAACTTTATCTTACGGTCAACAACAACGTGTTGCTATTGTTAGAGCTTTATGCCAACCATTTAAGATCTTATTATTAGACGAGCCCTTTAGCCATATAGATCAAGCTCAAATAACAAATGCAGTTAACCTTGTCTCTCAAGAAGTAGAACAAAACAAAGCAACTTTAATAATTGCAAGTTTAGGTGATACTTATAATATCAATTATACAAAAATACTACTGCTATGATTGATACACTTCTAAAAAAACAAGTTGATAAATCTCAACTCCTATTTTTTGCACTCAGTTCTAGTTTAGGATTAGCCATATTACTAATTGTGATTCAGTTATTTATTGACACAAGACCGGTGTTTAGTTCAGAAAACGATTTGTTAGGCAATCAAAACTTAATTATTTATAAAGACTTAGGACGAGATAACGCTTTTACTACAGACGAAATAGCAGAACTTAAACAACAACCCTTTATTAATAAAACGGGCGGTTTTACACATGGCACCTATCGTGTACTTGCAAGTGTAACATTACCCAACTACACTGGGATATCTACAGAAATGTTTTTAGAAGCTGTTGGAGACGAATTTATTGACATTAAAAGTGACGATTGGAAATGGCAACCCGGAGATCGAGAAGTCCCGATTATAATTCCTAAAAACTATATTAACCTTTATAATTTTGGATACGCAGCAAGTACTGGAATGCCTCAGATTAATGAGAAAATTATAAGACAAATTCCTATTGACCTAAAACTTACTGGCTCAAGTAAAACAGAACTATATCCTGCTTATATTTTGGATGCTTCCGAAAAAATAAATTCTATATTAGTTCCAGAATCCTTTTTAATCTATACCAACAAAACATTAAGCCCTTTAAAAGAATCTAAAATATCTAGAATTATTCTTGATGTTATCAATCCATCAGATCCTAAATTATTACAATTTCTAGCTTCAAAAAAGTACAATTATTTATCAAATGATGTACAAAACTCAAAACTGAGTTATGTCTTAAAATTAATACTTAGTATTGTTTTAGGTATTGGGTTATTAATTACATTCTTATCCATTTACTTAGTCATAACAAACATTAACTTGTTGATATTAAAAAACAAACAGACCATTACGCAACTTCACTTTTTAGGCTATTCTAAAGCTCAAATTGCTAAAGTATACCATACCATTGCTTATAAAATTTTAGCTATTTCCATTGTCGTTGCTTTAGTATTAAGTGTTATTAGTAAAATAATTATTTCGCCTTACTTAGCACTTTTACACGTCGAAAAAACAATGACTTCTATTATTTATCTAGTTGCAATAAGTATTGTCCTTTTTATATTATTAGCCTTGTATTATCGTAACCATACAAATAGTAAAATACAGCAAATGTTAAGACCCAATACAAGCCTACTAACTACTGAAAATTAACTTATCTTTGCATCATAAATTATTACAATTATGATACTTCAAGATATTCCTAAAATAAAACATACAGACAGTAACAATTTCTTTTTGCTTTGTGGGCCTTGTGCTATTGAAGGAGAAGATATGGCGTTTAGAATTGCCGAAAAAGTTTTAACTATTACTAACAAACTTGAAATTCCTTATATTTTTAAAGGAAGTTTTAAAAAAGCTAACCGTAGTAGAATTGATAGTTTTACGGGTATTGGAGACGAAAAGGCTTTAGAAATTTTAGCTAAAGTTTCTGAAAAATTTGATGTCCCAACCGTTACTGATATCCATGAAGTAAGTGATGCTGCAAAAGCTGCGCAGTATGTTGATGTATTACAAATTCCTGCTTTTTTAGTTCGCCAAACAGATCTTGTTGTTGCTGCTGCCAAAACAGGTAAAGTAGTCAACCTTAAAAAAGGGCAATTTATGAGTCCTGAAGCTATGAAGCATGCGGTACAAAAAGTTAAAGATGCTGGAAGTGATAAGGCTTGGATTACGGATCGTGGAACTATGTTTGGCTACCAAGATATGATTGTAGACTTTAGAGGTATTCCAACGATGCGTCAGTACGCACCAACGGTATTAGATGTAACGCACTCTTTACAACAACCAAATCAAAGTGCAGGTGTAACAGGTGGACGTCCAGATATGATCGAAACTATTGCACGCGCAGGAATTGTAAATAACGTTGACGGTTTGTTTATAGAAACACATTTTGACCCTGCTAATGCTAAAAGTGATGGCGCAAATATGCTACATTTAGATAACTTAGAAGCGCTATTAAGCAACTTAACGGCTATTAGAAAACTAGTCACTACTTTTTAAATACATACAAAAATTATTATTTTACAATGAAAAACAAAACGCTAAACACATTAGCATTGTTATGTCTTACCCTATTTTCAATATCTACAATAGCCCAAGACACCAATACCGAAAAATATACTGCACACAACAAGGGAAAATTTTATGTAAGCTGGGGAGGAAACAGAGAAACCTTTTCTAAATCTGATATTAGATTTGAAGGTGAAGGCTACGACTTTACCATACAAGATGTTACTGCAAAAGACAAACCAAAAGGTTGGCATATAGATTATATCAACCCAACTAGGATGACCATACCACAGACTAATTTTAAGGCTGGATATTTTATTTCTGACAAGTATAATGTTGCGCTTGGAGTAGATCACATGAAGTATGTCATGAACAGAAACAGAACTAGAACCGTGACAGGATATATTGATTTACCTGCTGACGAAGACGGTAGTATTTATAATCAAGAATTTAATGGTGACCCCTATTTTTTATCAGAAGATTTTTTAAAATTTGAACATACAAACGGATTAAACTATGTGTATTTAGAATTGAATAGATTTGATGATATTTCGTCTTTATTTAAAATCAACAATACAGATATCTTTCAATTAAATGTAACTGAAGGTTTTGGTGCTGGAGCTTTATATCCTAAAACAAATACTACTTTATTAGCAAAAGATCGCTATGACGAGTTTCATTTAGCAGGTTACGGAACCCACTTAAATGTTGGTCTGAACCTTACGTTTTATAAATACTTTTTTATTCAAGTAGACTTAAAAGGTGGTTATATAAACATGCCAGATATTAGAACAACAAGCAATGCTAATGAGAGTGCATCACAGCATTTTTGGTTTTTACAACGTGTTATCTCTTTTGGTGGTCGCTTTAGGTTATAATCAATACAAACTATACGCCTCTTGCAATACTGCTATTATAACAGCATCATTGACCTCTTCAAAAGACTGATATCTTAAAGACATCATTTTTTTTCGTTTCTCAGTAACGTGATGCGATTTAAAGACATTAATTTGATTGCCTTTTACAAAAGCAATATCTACGAATTGTCCTTTATGACTCGCATTAAAATAACAAAAGGGCTTTCCGTTTATATAATAAAACGGAAGGCCCCACTTGTTCTTTAATTCTGCAATACTAATAGTATGCTCAACAATGACCTGCAAATGCAGCAAAATAGAACGGTAAGGTTCTGGTTGCTTTAAGATATAATCTTCAGCAGGATTCAATTGTTATTATAATATATGTAATAAACTTAATACGCCAATTGCTAATAAAGCAATACCTATAATAGCTTTAAAAGGCATAAGCTTGCTTGATACTTTTCTTAATGTTTCTTCCAAAGCTGGTACTTTTCCAAATACGTGCGTTAGTAACAATAAACCTCCAACAATACTTACTAATCCGTAGATACTAAATCCTCCTGAAAATATTCCTAATATTGGTAACACCAATAATGCACCTCCAATTACTGTTTGAAAAGGCGCTAATACACCAGCAATTTTATTAAAAAAGTTAGCTTCTCCATCCCATTTATCTAAAGTCGCTAATCCTAATAATAAACCTCCTGAGATGTTTGCAATGTCTAAAAATAAACTTGTCAATGCCATAATAATTTTTGTTTTTAAATAGTTAGATTATAAATCTATGAAAAATAAATAGCACTTCCCCCTAAATGTTAAAATGAATATTAAGAAACTTTTAACTTGCATATTTAAACGATTTACGGTTACTTTGTAATTCAAAGTACTTTTACCATGAGCGACAAAGATTATTTAAAAGACATTAGCACGATTAAAAATTTAATGAATAAGTCTTCAAGGTTTATATCATTAAGTGGTTTGTCAGGTATATTAGCAGGTATCTATGCTTTAATTGGCGCAGCTCTAACCTACTATTTAGTCACAACTTATAGCTACGGAACATTAACTTTAGATGGTTGGGTTTTTAGATACGTCTTTTTTATCCTATTTATGGTTGCTTTTTTAAGTGTGGTTACCGGAATTTATTTAACTACAAAAAAAGCAAAACAAAATGGAGAAAGTATATGGGACGGTTCTTCAAAACGGTTACTATTTAATTTTCTAATTCCGTTAGTGGCAGGTGGTTTATATATTTTAATAATACTTAGCCAAGGACGCTACGGACAAACCGGAGGCTTAATGCTTATTTTTTATGGATTAGCATTAGTTAGCGCTTCAAAGTATAGCATAGGTGATATCAAGTATTTAGGCTTTACAGAAATTATATTAGGTCTTATCGCAACCTTATATCCTGGATACGGATTCTGGCTTTGGGTTATTGGTTTTGGTATTATGCATATAATTTATGGGACTTATATGCATTTTAAATATGATGTTAAAAAATAAATAATACTTTCGCTAAAGCGGAAACAAAGCATGAGCATAATAACTAACATCAATAAAGTATTTGACCACAGGATAAGACTTGGTATCATGTCTGTTTTGATGGTTAATGAATATGCTGATTTTAAAACACTAAAAGAATTGCTTGGTGCCACAGACGGAAACCTAGCAAGTCACAGTAAAGCATTAGAAAAAGCAGAATATATTACAGTAGAAAAACAATTTATAGATCGTAAACCAAATACACGTTACAGTGTTACTAAATTAGGTCAAGCCGAATTTAAAAAGCATATTAACGCACTTGAAAAATTAATTAAAAAACAATAACACTATTTTTTTATCAATCTACTTTGAAAAACAAAGTACTTTTAAATAACTATTATGAAGCACCTAACCTTAATTATCGCCGCGCTATGTTTTAGCACACTTTTTCACCAACAACAAATTGGTTTAAACCTAAGTCTGTTTTCCATAATCAGTATTGGCCTTTTATGGTGGCACAACAAATCAAAGTTTAAGAATCAGAGGACTATAATCTATGCAACTATTTATTTAGTAACTGCCGTTCTAGTATTTATACATGGCTCTGCTTTGTCTGTATTTGTTAACCTGTTTTCATTTTTCACCTTAGTAGGTTCAGTCTCTTCCAACAAAAACGCAATTTATGTCCAATGGATTAACGGATTATACTCTGTGATTGCAGGTTACTTCCAACGTAGATTTGATGCTCCAAAAACTACTGAAGTGTCTACGACAAAAAAAGATATTGACATTATACATTGGATAAAACTGATTGGCATTCCGTTAGTATTTGTTATCATCTTCATGTTACTTTATAAAAATGGAAACCCAATATTTGAAGATTTAATTACCGAAATTAATTTCGACTTCATCAATATGCAATGGATACTACTTACTGTATTGGGGTACTTCCTATTTAATAACATTAATCAACCTGTCACTGTAGAGCCTGCTACAACTTTAGATAGTAACACCTCCAACTTATTAATTGAGAGTGAGAATACTTCCGAAGAAAAAAATAAAAAAGATAACCAATTAGGGACTACTCTACTGGCTTTTCTTAATGTGCTTATTATATTTTATATTATCACGGATGCAACCTATTTATTAACTAACATAGTAGATACTGCAAACCACCTGTCCACTCAAGTCCATAATGGGATTAATGCATTAATAGCTTCCATTATAATAGCCATACTTACTATTTTATTCTTTTTTAGAGGCGATCTTAATTTTTACAAAAAAAACAAAACCACTAAACAGCTCTCTTTTTTATGGATAGGATTAAACATTATACTGATTGTTTTGATTTCCATAAAAAACTACCAATACGTCTCTGCTTTTGGATTTACCTATAAACGTCTTGGTGTATTTGCTTATTTACTTTTAACTTTTTCAGGCTTGATTACCACGTTTATAAAAGTATTTAAGATCAAAAACCTATGGTATTTATTCAGAATAAATACTCAAGTCGCTTTTGCTATTTGCATAATGTCTGCTACCGTAAACTGGGATTATTCGATAACAAAATATAATATTAATAACGTTAAAGTTTTGGATCTAAACTATTTAATTAGTCTAAAAGGAAACAACTCTAAACTACTTCAAAAACATGCTTTACAGCACAGATTATCTAACCACACAACTACACGCATTAATAAAAAATGGGACAAACATAATCAAGAACTACTAAATAGAGATTGGCAAGCATACAGTTTAGAAAACTTTACTAATATGTCTAAATCTAAATAGTAATGAATTTTATAGATAACACAGCAAAAAGTGCTCTATTAGCGACTATTATCTTTTGGTTACTCAATCTAAATCAAATTACCTTAAGTAGCGCTTTCTTCTTTATAGGGATTTCATTATTACCTATATTTTTATGTAGTTTAATAACAATATCAGCTACCATTTACCCAATTTTTGTAATAGGAGGAAAAACAAAATTAGCTAGAAAAAAAACATTCAAAAGATACTTTCCGTATTACGCAATGGTCCTTTTTAGTGTTTCGATAATACTACTTACCGCAACACAATTCGATCCTTTTTTACTGTCCTTTTTAACCTCAGCATTTATAACAACAAGCCAATCGTGGTTATGGTTTTCAAAATAATAAATCTATGCAAAAACAACGTAAACAATTAATAGCTTGGCTTTTTAAAGTCACACAACATATTTACACGACCTACTTTAAAACCAACACACCTTGGAATATAAAAAAAGAACAATTACTAGAATACAGTCCTAGCACTTTTGGCTATCATTTAGGATTGTTTTTAGACAGTAATGGCTTTGAATTAATCCCTAAAGTAGAACGTCACGACGCATACCATGTAATAACCGGATACAATAGTAACGAAGAAGACGAAATTGCATTACAATACCTCTGCTATGGTAATGGAAAACGCAGTATTTACCTCTTTGGCGTTATTACAATTGGCACTATTATTTTGCCAGAATACTGGAAATATTATCTCAAATCATATCGTATTGGAAAAAGCGCCAATATGTTTTACAACTTAGACTACAAAGGATTACTTAATATATCGATAAGTACTTTACGCGGTTCCATATTTGTTAATTTAAACTACTAAACATGAAAAAACTAATCAAACGTGGTATTAAATTAGGGGTTATATTAATCCTTGCTATTTTACTAGCCAATTATCATATAAACTATAATGCCAAAGGAAAACTATATAACTCCATTGAGAATATCCCTAAAAACAGAGTAGGTTTAGTGTTAGGGGCAGGTAAATATGTTGGCAGTGGTAATCATGTTAATTTATACTACAAATACCGTCTAGAGGCTGCCTTTTTACTATATCAAAACAAAAAGATTGAATACCTTTTAATAAGTGGCGATAATAGTACCGTTGATTATGATGAGCCTTCTACATTTAAGCAAGACTTAATAGATCTAAGTGTTCCTGAAGATAAAATAATATTGGACTATGCTGGTTTTAGAACATTAGACTCCGTAGTAAGAGCAAAAAAGATATTTGGACTAGACAGTTTTACAATTATATCGCAACAATTTCATAACCAACGTGCCATTTACCTTGCAGAAAACAACAACTTAAATGTCATAGCCTTTAACGCCAAAGCTATTAAAGGGCGCTATGGATTTAAAACAAAAATTAGAGAATATCTAGCTCGAACAAAAGCTATTATAGACGTTGTAATTAATAAACAACCTAAATTTTTAGGACCAAAAATAAAACTGTAAATGACACTAAAACTCAACCCGCTATTTACTGTCTTAACAGTGGTATTACTAATAACCGAAATTGCTATTGCCTACTTTTTAAAAGATGGTTTTGTACGCTATACTGTTGGAGACGTCCTTGCTTCTATTTTAGTGTATTGCGCCATAAGGAGCTGTTGTAGTACAAAAGCTGTGCGGGTAGCACTAACTGCTTTAATTATTTCTTTTACAGTAGAATTTGCACAACTGTTTAACCTACTTGATCTTTTAAATTTAAGAGCAAACAAAATAGCCTCTATAATCCTTGGAAGTCATTTTAGTATTGAAGATTTAATCGCTTACGCTTTAGGCATCATAACCATCTATTTTATAGATATAACCTACATTTCAAATGAAAACCATTAGACAATTTATCGCTGCTGAAACAAAAACTATTTCAGTACTAATATTACTATCTGCATTTAGTATTTTACTGCTTCTATTTAGAATAAAACTAACACAATCTCACTACTTTTTATTTTTAGTGTGGAATCTTTTCCTTGCAGGAATTCCATATGCTATTACTAGTTATTTAAAAACTTTAAAGCATATAAACACACTGTCTCTTTTAATTATTGGTAGTGTTTGGTTAGTCTTTCTGCCTAATGCGCCATACATAATTACGGATTTATTTCATCTACGTTATAGCAGTGCACATCTAGTTTGGTTAGACACTTTAATAATTATTATGTTTGCAATAACTGGTCTAATCCTTTTTTATAAATCAGTATTATCAATGGAGTCTATTATTAAGACTTACGTCGAAAAAAGAGTCGTTGCTTTTATGCTACCTGTATTATTTATACTAGTAGGTTTTGGTGTTTATTTAGGTCGTTTTTTAAGGTTTAATTCTTGGGAAATTATTAATAAACCTTGGACCATAATAACTACCATTTCAGAAATACTAACACACCCCAGAACACATAGTGCTGCATGGTTTTTTACAATTTGCTTTGGTTTGTTTTTAGGTGTATTTTATTATGCAGTTAAAACCACTACAATTGAAAACAAAAAGAGACTCTAAAACAGAGTCTCTTTTACAAAAATATCTTAAAAATTTAATCGTTATCCTGTATCGTTATTGTCGCAAAGTTTATAGAACCTACTGAACCAAGTAATACTGAAGGATATATTATCATTGTTTCAACACCTTCTACTAAAGCATCGTCAAAAATTTCTACATCTAAAACACCTGCAACCTCACCTTGTTGGATGGTAACGGTAAAGAAATTACCCACATAATCACTAAAGCTTGCGCTACCTCCAATAACACTGTATTCTAAAACTATATCATCTATTGCAGGACTACTTAAAGACACATTACCAAAACCAGTATTACCTTCTATAATTGTAAAATCATCTAATGTCACATTTGGAGCCATTGGATAATCAGAGGCATCATTTGGATCTGTTCCTTGTTGTGCTTCGACGCAATCATCAAAGCCATCACCATCACTATCCGCATTATTAGGGTCCGTTATATTCCCATTAGGACTGCACGTTCCAAAACCATTATCTAAACCAGAGACCTCATCACAATCTGCAATACCATCTTGATCACTATCCATAAACTCTAGTCCCAATAAAAGTAATTGGCCTATTGCCGACTGATTACTAATAGTATTTGTTGCTACCACAAAGACCTCATTAAGCAGGTTAGAATTAGTATAAATACTAGTATTTATTATAGCGTTAGTGGAAGCCTCCGCATCAGCTTGTGTTTCAAAATAACTAAAGACCGTGTTCGGGTATACCACACCGTAAGTATCCGTTAAATTATATTGTGCACTATCAGCATCACAATTTAAAGCCCAAATTTCAGAATTATAAACAATAACATCCTGTGCGTCTAAATAATCAGGAATCATATCTCCATCACTATCTTCATTCATTGGATTTCCATCATTATTATAATCTTCATCTATTGTATCTATTCCATCACCATCATCATCTGTATCTAAATAATCTGGTGTTCCATCTTGATCTGTATCATCATCATCAAGATTATTATTTCCATTAAGGTCTTCATTTACATCAAAAACGCCATCTGCATCACTATCTGATAGATCTGTACAAGACATTTCCGTACCTAAATCCGTTATTCCTATAGTAAAATTACCAGTAACCGCATCCGTACTTTGGCCACTTTCTAAATCAAAAAACTGAGCAGAAAATGCAGTATCTGTACTACAATAATCAATTGCAACATCCAACTGTCCATTTGTTATTGGTACTATGGAATAGGCGCTATTATAAAACAATTGCACATATCCGTTTACTGCTGCAACTCCATTACAATCGTTAAATATTCCTATTAAATTAGTTGTAGGTCCACTACCAACAGTAATAGTGATATTTGCGTCTTCAGAAAAAGGCCCAATGTTTTCAGTAAAATTATTTCCTACACAACCAAAATTCTGAATAGTTAGCGTTAACATTTCATCCGCAGGAATCAAACCACAAACTAATCCATTTTGATTTGTATAACCGCTAGTAGAGGAATACCAACCCGAGGTACTGCGCTGTAATTGCACATAATTATTAGGCAACGGATTACCATCAGTATCTTGTAAAGTCACACAAAATGGTACTGCAGCAAAAGGCGCGTCACAATTCCAGAAACTAAAATGAGAGACCTCTCCAACATATTTGTTTCCTACTAACTCAGCAAAACCTTCTTCCTTCCAATACCCATAAACCTCATCAAAATACCATAATGGTATTGTTGCAGGCGGATTAGTAGCGTTTGTGGGCACTGGAACACTAATTAAAGCTACCGAATCTTCTCCGATAGTTAAATCTTCTCCATTTTGACCAATTAACTCTACTGCTATCATTCCGTAGGTTTCTAAAACACGTAAATCGCCGCTTTCATTTTCAGCAATTAATGCTCCTGGCATTTGTAAAGCCATGTTTTGATTATCAGGGTTTAAATGTTTTATAACCACAGACACATCACCTTGGTATTCAAATCCAAACTTAGTTTGATACGTCCCAGGTAAATCAACAGAGACACCGCCAGGTAAATCAAATGTTAATGGTTGTCCAGAAGCTACTGTTGCTATTGGCTCTGAATCCAATAACATTATAGAAACTTGATTAACACCATCTGTTGGGACTAACGCTCTTGATCCATCTATAAAACCAATTTTACTAGCTTTTACGTAAGCAAACTGCTCATACACGACAGCTTCCTCTACAGAAAACACACCATTGGTATCAGTAATAGCCATAGTGGATCCAATGGTAATAGTAACTCCAGAAATAGGACCACCTTCCTCATTAACTACCGTACCAATAAAACGTGCTGTTGTATTGTCTCCGAAATTATCTAAAAACGGATTACTAGTTAAACCATCTACCTGCTGTTGATTAAGGGGTATATTATTATCTTTTTCGCAAGAAAAAATCAATAATAGGGCTACTACCGAAAGTATCAAATTTATTTTTTTCATCTTTTTAATATTGTAATTATTACATAAGTATAACATCTTAAGACTTAAAAGTCCTAGTCATTAAATTACTCCTTACCATCGACATAGTTTTGCAAATAACTAAAACGCTTTGTTAATTTACCATTTTCAGTAATCTTTGCACGTTTTAAAACACCATCCGCATCACCATTAAAAAATGCAGGAATGACATGTTTTAAAAACATATCTCCAAAACCTTCACTGGCATCCTTTGGTAACTCACAAGGTAAATTATCTACTGCCATTACGGTAATAGCGTCTTTAGCATTAAAAGCAACTTCTTTTTCAGTTTTAGCATTGTAACCATAAAAAGGATCTGCAATAGTCGACGGTCTAATTGTAGTTGCTACAGGCCCATCAATATCACAAGATATATCTGCGACTAAATTTATTCTAAACTCAGGGTCCTTAGCATCTTCTCTGGTAAATAAATACGGTGCTCCATCTCCAAAAAAGTGACCTGCTATAAAAAAGTCTGTTTGTTTAGCATACGGCATAAAATTACTTTCGTAACCTGATGCATCTTTATAAAACGCCCATTTATCTCCAACTTTTCCATCTTTACGCTTACTATATTCCATAACATCAACCATACAGTACACAGGCTCTGTAAATTCTGATGTTAAATATAATGCATCACTAACTTCCTTTATTTTTAAATGGTCTAAAATCTCTTTAGCACCTTTTGCAACTTTTCCTGTTCCTGATAGTAAAATTTTAATATTTGGTAGCGTAATTTTATCAAGCTCACTTTTAACCTCATCTAAATCCTTTAAATTCTCAACTTTAGGCAATTCAAATAAATTATCGCGTAATCCTAATGCTCTAAAACCATTATAAGCACCTACAAGTCCTGCATAACGCCCAAAACCAATTAACCTTGCTCCACTTTGCTTAACAATTGTTTCGTGATCATACATTTCTATATTCTTATCTAGAATTGCTTTTAAAAGTTTTCTATTGTAAGGTTGCTTTTTAATAGTATGACTAAAGAAAAAGTATTTTTTATTGGGTATAAGTGCATCAAGTGGCACTTCTTTTACACCAAACATCACATCTGCATCAGAGATAGTATCTGATACCTGAAATCCTTCTTGCTGATAATCGGCATCCTTGAACACTCTAATATCTGAAGCTTCCACAACTAACTCAGCTTCAGGGAAATTAGTTTTAAGTTGCTTTAAGTCTTTTGGAGAAAAAACCACACGTCTATCTGGTGGGTTTTTACGCTCTTTTATAATTGCGAATTTCATTTTGTTTTATTTGGTATAAAGTTTGCACTAAATTAAGTGTAAATGCATGGTTATACAAACTTTTTGGTAACTTTGCATTCTTATTATTTTTAATTAAAATGGGGTCGACTGGTTTTGACAGCGAGATTAATTAGATTGTAAGCACGTCGAGTAATGATTTTGTACTCGTAAAACCCTTGATCAACTTTTTAATCGGCGAGAATAACTACGCTTTAGCTGCCTAATCCGAATTATAGTAGGATTAAGCCTCGGTACACAAGGTGTACGAGCTTTATGTCTCCGGAAAGCTTTGATTGACAGCGTTCCATTTGAGGCATCGAAAATGTCAATATAGGCTTAGTAGCGCTTTGATGCTTTGCTGAAACTAAAAAAGATAAGTTGTAAGTGGGTTGTCTTTAACCAGCTTACAATCGAAAACCTAAGAAAAGAATAAACGTGTAGAAAGCCTTTTGGTTACTTGTTTGGACGAGAGTTCGATTCTCTCCGACTCCACTTAAAAAGCTGTAAATTAAATATTTACAGCTTTTTTTTATGACTTAAAAGATGATTCTCGAATAACAATATTACTTTTAATCTCAACCATTTTACTAGTCAGATTGTCTTCCGGCGAATTTATTTCGTTAATTAAATATTTAACTGCTGTACGTCCAATTTTTTCACCTGGCTGATCTACTGTAGTTAATTTAGGTTGGATAATTGTTGAATTAACCGAATTACTAAATCCAACAACTGCTATTTCTTCTGGGATTCTGACATTAAACTTAATAAGTGTTTGAATAACTCCAATAGCCGCACCATCGGTTATAGCAAAAATGGCATCAGGTCTTATTTTAGAGCTTAGTAATATATTAGTCATCCGCTTACCTTCCAGCAAAGAAATATCTTCAACTGTAATAACCATTTTAGGATCAACCTCTAAATTATAATCTTTTAAAGCTTTTAAATATCCCGAATACCGTTTTTCCGAATTATAAGAATATTCACCTTCCTTAATTATCGCTATTCGTTTTTTACCAATATTTATTAAATGTTCAACAATATTATAAGCTGCCTCCTCATCATTAATAGTAATTTGTGTACACGGTATTTTATTAGAAACCTTATCAAACAACACAACAGGAATATTATTTAATGTTGCTAAAACATGCTCCACATCTCTAGTTCGCTTTGTTAAAGACGCTAAAATACCATCCACCCCAAATTGTATCATGGTATTAAACATTTCTTTTTGTTTTTCTACATCGTTATTAGACTCGGATATAATTACTCTGTATCCTTTACTTTCCGCCTCTTCCATTATACCTCTTACAATTGTTGTTGTAAAATAATGTGTAATATTAGGTACAATCACACCAATAATATTAGACCGATGCTTTCTAAACCCTTTTGCAAAGATATTAGGTACATAATTTAACTTTGCAGCAAGCTTCTGTACCTTATCTTTAGTATCATTGCTTATATCAGGGTGATCATTTAAAGCTCTAGAAACAGTTGATATAGATAAACTTAGCGTTTGAGCAAGTTTTTTAAGTGTTGTGACTTCTTTTTTCATTTAAAATAAAATTACAAACGTTACCGCAAACGTTTGCATGCAAATATGATACAATTTTATATACAAAACTGATTATTCTGTATTTATATTAGCAATATATTAACTAATTCTTAATAAAATGAAAAAACTATCAACCTCCTTATTAGCTTTAATATGTTGTTTTTCGATGTTTGCACAAACAGAGATTTCTGGAACTATAAAAGACAATACTGGATTACCCGTACCAAATGCTAACATTTTAATAACTAACTCAAACGTTGGAGCTTCTTCCGACTTTGATGGAAATTTCAACTTTACAGTATCTGACCTTACAGGTACTAGACAATTACAAGTATCTTATATTGGTTATGCTACGTTTACACAAGACGTAGATTTAAATGGAACTCCAATTACAATTAATATTGTTTTACAAGAAGGTAATAATCTAGACGAAATTGTTCTTACAGCATCCTCTACTTTTAGATCCCAAAAACAAGCGCCTTTATCAATAAGTAGTAAAGGTATTAAAGAAATTACAAGATTATCTGCCAATAGTCAAGCAGATATTTTAAGAGATGTACCTGGTATAACTGCCGAAGGTGGTGGTGGAGAAACCGCGACTAACCTTTTTGTTAGAGGACTACCTTCTGGAGGACAATATGTATTTAACCCTTTACAGTACGATGGTATGCCATTAATGAGCACGTTTGGACTAAACTCATCAGCGCACGATGTTTACGCCAGACCTGATATTGGATTTAAAGGTGTAGAATTTGTACGAGGTGGATCGGCTGTGCTATATGGCGCAGGATCTGTTGCAGGTATCATTAACTACACCAGTAAAACTGGAGATTCTAATGATGAGAATATTATAAATGTAGAATGGGGTAATGATGGTAGACTTAAAACAGATTTTTATACCGGTGGTAAACTTGGTGGAGAAGACTCTAATACCTATTATGCTTTTACAGGTTTTGTAAGAAAAGATGACGGGCCAATTGATACTGGTTTAGCAACAAGAGGAGCACAATTTAGAGCAAATATTAAACAAAAATTTGACAATGGATCTTTTACAATTCATGGTCAATATATAAATGATAGAGCACAATTTTACCTACCGTTACCACTAGATGGAAGTTCTCGAGAGAGACTAAATGGTAATGATGGTGAAGAAGTTAGTCAACTATTATCAGGAGAACTAGCAAACACCTCTTTTTTAACACCAGGTGGTGTATATGAAAGTCCAATTGAAGATGGTGTTTACACTAAAGGTGGTTATGTTTTAGCTGATTTTAATTACAATTTAAATGATAATCTAAAATTTAAATCTAAAGTTAAGTATGCTAATTACCAACACAATTTTGCACTATACGTTGGAGGAAGTGGTAATTATGGTAACCCAATTACAATTAACGATTATGTTGCTGCAATAGCACCAAACAATACAGACTTTAGCGCAACTTACCAAGGTGGCTCTGGAAACCAAATAAACGGGACTGACTTAGTAGTAGAAAACCTGCATGTAGATCGTTTAAGACCAATGACAGATTATTCTGGAGAAGCTAGTTTTATATTAAAATCTGATGATGGTATACACACTTATACTGCTGGTACTTTTTTAGCTAGAACTGAAGCAGAAGATGTAAACTACCAATACAGAGTCCTTTCTGAGTTTAACAACAATCCGCAGTTAGTAAACCTAAATTACACTAACGCTGGTGGTGACAATGTTATATACTCTCAAGGTGGCTTGTATAATAGAATAGGTATGACAGCTAATAATTTTTTAACGCAAAGCAGAACGGCTTTTTATATTACAGATGAAATGGTCTTTGACAAATGGCGTTTTGATGTTGGTTTACGTATAGAGTCGACTAACGGTACTTACCGAAGAGGTGGTATTGAAGAATCTCAGGTATATGAAAATGCAGAACTAACTAGTGATTTACAAAATGTAAGATTCGCAGATGGTACGTTTACAACCGGAGAAATTAAAGATACAGATTGGGCATTATCATTAGCCGGATTATACAAACTTACTGATGCCACTAACTTATACGCTAACTTTTCTAAAGGTTACTTTTTTCCACAACAACGTGGATTTGGACCAACACCAGGTATTAGAGATACAAACTATGAAGCTGAAACAATAATACAAGGAGAAATAGGCGCTAAATTTGGAACAGATAAATTTTCGGGATCTGTCGCAGCGTATTATGTAGGTTTAAGTGATCGTATACGTATTGATCAAGCTATTTCTGGTGGTCAATTAGTAGATCAAGCTAGAAGTGAACAATCAACAAAAACATTAGGTTTAGAGGCTACAGGTAGATATAAGTTTACAGATCATTTAAATCTTTCTGCAACTTTAACATACCAAAATCACGAAATAACAACAAATCAAACCGAAGATTTAATTAACGGTACAGTAAGTACTATTAACGAAGGAAATGAAATAGCTAGACAACCAAAAATTTTAGGAAACTTAGGCCTTAACTATGATAACAAAAAAATTGATGCTAGTTTTTCTGTAAACCATACAGGTAAAAAGTTTACTGACGATACTAATAATGTTGAGCTAGACGCTATAACAATTGCTAGATTAGGTGCTGGTTATACAATACAAACCAATGAGGACACTTCTTTACGTTTTGGACTGTCTGTCTTTAATTTATTTGATAGTTCTGGTATTACAGAAGGAAACCCAAGAGCAGGTATTGCTGGTCAGTCGTCAGATGGTGAGTTTTTTGTTGGACGTCCAATCCTACCTAGACGTCTGTTCTTAACAGCCACATTCAACTTTTAATTTATAATTATTTAATTAGTCTAACACCTCATCACTTTTAAGCTAAGTAAAGTGATGAGGTGTTATTAAACACCAAAAACAAGATTAATCTAATATGAAAGATTTACAACAAGACGCTATTACGGTTTTAAATAATAACTGGAAAGATAAATTTAGTATTCCGTGTGCCAAGTTATACCCTTTTCAATGGTTTTGGGACTCTGGATTAATAGCCATAGGTTTTGCTCATTTTGATATGCCTAAAGCTGAAAAAGAAATAGAAACTTTACTTGACGCACAATGGAGTAATGGTTTTATACCACATATTATTTTTCATACAGACTCTGATACTTATTTTCCTGGACCAGATTTTCATCGTTCAGACTTACATCCAGAATCTTCAAAAAAATATAAATCTACAGGTATGACACAACCACCTGTAACAGGATTTGTTTTAGAAGATTTATATCGAATTAGTAAGGATCGAGATGCAACCTTAAAATTTATAGAGACGGTAATTGATAAAGTGTATCAAAATCACGAATATTTTTACAACCAACGTGACCCACAAGATGAAGGTTTAGTTTACATATACCACAATTGGGAATCTGGGACAGACAACTCTCCTATTTGGGACGACATTTGGGACACCATGAATCCTCCAGAATATTCTTTTGAAAGAAGAGACACAACACATGTTGATGCATCAGAAAGACCCTCAAAAAGAGAATACGATCATTATTTACATATCATAGAAATTGCAAAACAAAACAATTATAATGATCAAAAAATAGCAGAACTTTCCCCTTTTTTAGTTCAAGACCCTCTATTTAATGCGGTTTTATTAAAATCTAATCAAAGTCTAATAGATCTCTATCGTATTATTGGAAATAAAAATAATAACGATAAGATACACCAACTTCAAAAATGGCAAGACAAAGGGACAAAATCCTTTAATAATAAACTCTATGATGAAGAACTAGGTGTTTATGTACATTATGATTTAAGAAACGAAAAACTATTAAGACATATATCATCTTCTTCATTTGCTCCACTTTTTGCTAACTTACCAAGTGAAGCTAGAGCAGAAAAAATGGTGGATATTATGATGGAAAAATTTGGTAATCCAGATCAATATCTATGTGCATCATTTGACCCGACTAGCGATAGATTTAATCCTAAAAAATATTGGAGAGGTCCTGTTTGGGTCAATTTAAATTGGATGTTATATTATGGCTTAAAACAATATGGTTTTTATGACATAGCTAAAAGAATAAAACAAGACACCATTGATATTATTGAAAACAATGGGTTTTATGAGTATTTTGATTCTAGAAAAGAAGAACACAAAAATGGTAAAGCAGGTTATGGAGGTCATAATTTTTCATGGAGTGCTGCATTATTTATAGATTTATTAAATGAGTAAATAACCCACTAGCTTTAACCACATGAATTATATAGACTACATTATTATAATATTATATTTAATCGGATTTTTAGGTATAGGTTACTTCTTTAAAGAAAACAAAAACTCTAAAGATTACTTTCTTGGAGGTCAGTCAATGGGATGGTTCCCACTAAGCTTATCAACTATGGCAACTCAACTTTCTGCCATTAGTTTTATATCTGCGCCTGCATTTGTTGGTCTAAAAGAAGGTGGAGGACTGCAATGGTTAACTTATGAATTTGGTGTACCATTAGCCATGGCTTTTTTATTAATTGCAATAATTCCGACCTTATATAATTCTGGTATTGTAAGTGTTTACGAATATTTAGAACGTCGTTTTGATGCCTCTTCACGGTTACTTATAAGTTTTGTTTTTCAAATTAGTCGTTCTGTAGCAACAGGTGTTATGGTATATACTATGGCACTTATTTTACAAGCTACCATTGGTATAGAGTTTTGGATTTCGATATTAATTATTGGTGTTATAACCATGGTATACTCCTTTCAAGGCGGAATGAAGGCTGTAATTTGGGGAGATGTCATACAAATGATTATTCTGTTTTTTGGAATCATTATTTGTCTGTTTTATGGTTTAAGCGAACTAGGTGGTTATGATAATTTTATAAACTTAGTTGATAAAGACAGATTAACAGCTGTAGATTTTTCTAAGTGGGGATTTAATAATGCCGATAAAAATGACGAATTTGGCTTTTGGCCAATGGTAATTGGTGGTTTCTTTTTATATGCTTCTTATTATGGGACAGATCAAACACAATCACAAAGACTGCTATCTGCCAAAGGATTACCTACCATTAAAAAATTACTACTAGCTAATGGATTGTTTAGATTTCCTATTACGTTAACCTATTGTATAATGGGATTAATTTTAGGAACATTATTACTTCAAGACCCCGGTTTCCAAGAGCTATTAGATACGGTTTACCAATCCAATATAACAAGTTTAGAAGGTAAAAAAGCGGACTTAATGGTACCTGTTTTTATTATTAAATATTTACCAAATGGTGTAATCGGGATTTTAATAGTCGCAATAATGTCCGCTGCGATGTCCTCTTTAAGTAGCACAGTAAATTCATTATCCGCAGTAACTTTAGAAGATTTTATTAAGCGATTTAAGCCTAATATGCCAGACAAAAAATACGTACAATACTCGCGTTTATTATCTGTATTCTGGGGATTAGTATGTTTGTTTTTTGCGTTTTTTGCTGGAAGCATAGAGGGAACCGTTATAGAGGTTATTAACAAAATAAGTTCTATTTTTTATGGTCCAATTTTAGCTGCTTTTATATTAGCTATACTTACTAAAAAAACACACGCTTTGGGTGCTAACATAGGTATTATTATAGGTGTATTATTTAATATGTACCTATGGTTATATGTACCTAGTATATTTTGGTTTTGGTGGAATGCAATTGGGTGCTTAGTTACTATTATTATAGCTTTAATTGTAAGCTATGTTATTAAAAAAGAAACTAAACCAGGGTTAGATATTGAAGTCTATAAAGCAGGTAAAAAGGAAGTCATTATATTATTATCATACTTTATTGTAATTGTGTTGTTTGCCATTTACATAGGTGATATCCTAAAATAAAATAGCTTTATGAAAATTGTAATTGCTCCAGACAAGTTTAAAAATTCGCTAACCAGTTTAGAGTTTTGTTCTATTGTTGAAAAACAAATAAAAGCAGACTTACCTAACGCTACTGTTGTTAAATTACCATTAGCAGATGGAGGTGATGGCACAATTGATATAGTAAACTATTATTTAAAAGGAAAAACAATTAATGCCAAGGTTAGCAATCCTTTTTTTACAGCTGTAAATGCTAGTTATGTATATGCCATTAAAACTAAAACAGCCTTTATTGAAATGGCTGAAGCTTCCGGATTAAAACTACTAGAAAAAACACAATTTGATTGCAAAAACACTTCTACCTATGGTACCGGAGAGCTTATTTTGGATGCTATAAATAAAGGCGCAACTAAAATAATACTAGGCATTGGAGGAAGTGCCACTAACGACTGCGGAATAGGTATGGCCACAGCTTTAGGCTATAGATTTTTAGATAAAAACAATGACGCAGTACATCCTATCGGAGCCAATTTATCCGCAATAAAAGCAATAGATCTTTCAAAAGTAGAACCCAAAATATTTGAAGTAGACTTTAAAATTGCTTGCGATGTCACCAATCCTTTGTACGGAAAAAATGGGGCAGCCTATGTCTATGGTCCACAAAAAGGAGCTACACATAAAGATGTTTTGTTATTAAACAAAGGACTTAAAGATTTTTCAAAACTTATAAGTTTAATCTTTAATATAGACCCTCAGAGTATTCCTGGTTCGGGAGCAGCTGGAGGTATGGGTATTGCTTCAAAAATATTTTTAAAAGGACACTTACAAAGCGGGAATAAACTAATTAAACAACTCTCCAATTTTGAAACACAAATTATAGATGCAGATTGGATTATTACTGGAGAAGGCAAGTTAGACAGTCAAACGCTATCAGGCAAAACCATTCAAGGTATTTTAGATGTTTCATTAGTTAAAAACATTAAAGTAGCAGCTTTTTGTGGCACAATTGATATTGATAGTAATGTCTTGAATAAAATGGGAATTTCATATGTTTCAGAAATAATAAACGAAGCTAAAAATCTAGACGATGCTATGAAAAACGCACCAATTCACCTAAAAAAAATCACAAAAAACTTTGTTAATCATATTCAACAATTAGCATAAAAATGAAACTATATCCCTTAACTTTCACCCCAGTTTTTAGTTACCGTATTTGGGGAGGCGACAAACTAAAAACGGTATTAAACAAAAGTTACTCCCAAGAAAGCATAGGCGAATCTTGGGAGATTTCTGACATTAAAGACAGCGAAACAGTTGTAAATAATGGATACCTTAAAGGACAAAAATTAAAAGAAATAATCAATACGTTTAAAGGTGATTTTGTAGGACAGAAAGTGTATGATGCTTTTGGCAACGACTTTCCTTTGCTAATAAAATTTATTGATGCTAAAACACCTTTATCCATACAAGTACACCCTAACAACCAATTAGCAAAACAACGACATAATGCTTTTGGTAAAAACGAAATGTGGTATGTTATGCAAGCTGAAAAAAATGCTGAATTAATTTTAGGTTTTAACAAAAAAATAAATAAAGAGGAGTATCTAAACACCCTTGAAAATAACAAGCTGAAAGACATTTTAAATGTTGAAAAAGTCACTTCGGGCGACACATTTTACATACCCACAGGGCGTGTTCATGCTATTGGAGCAGGTGTTTTACTTGCCGAAATCCAACAAACCTCAAATATCACCTATCGTATTTATGATTATGATAGAGTTGACAAAAAAACGGGACAAAAAAGAGAGCTACACACCAATTTAGCTTTAGACGCAATAGATTACAATTGTTATGACAAGTACAAGACGGATTATAAACAGGTCCGTAATACACCTTGTAAATTAGTAAATTCAGAATATTTTAAAACAAACATAATTGAATTAGATACTGAACTAACTAGAGATCTAACAACTAAAGATTCGTTTACAATTTATATGTGTGTTGATGGCGAAGTAACTATAACCATTCCAAAAGACGCAGTAGAATACACATTAAAAATGGGGCAGACAATTATTATCCCTGCTTGCATAAGTACGGTTGTATTGCAAGCTAATTACACCAAATTAATTGAAGTCTATTTATAATATTATTAAACCAAAAAAAATCCCAACCTTTTCAGATTGGGATTTTTTTATTTGTTATTTTTTCTTGTAGGGCAGTCCTTCATGTTCCCATTTAGAGAAGCCGCCTTGCATATCATAAATCTTTTTAAAACCTAAATCTATCATCTTTTCTGCACACTTAGCGCTTCTTCCGCCTTTCTGACAGTATAACAATACCGGTTTTGCCTTATCCAATGTCTGAATATCTATATCAAACGTAGGTGACATAAAATCTATATTTTGCGCTAACGCAATGTAACCTGACTTGTATTCTTTAGACGTTCTTACATCTACTAATTGCACATTATCTAATTGTAATAATGTTTGCATCTCTTCTGGAGACACCACTTTTATCTCACCCTCTACTTGCTCTGTACAGCTAAACACTAACAAAACTAAAAAGCTTAAAATTATCGATACTTTTTTCATAAATAAATATTATTCCACTTCACCATTCCACTCATTAAAACCTCCCATAAGGTTGTATGCATTTTCAAAGCCTAGTTGATTCATAACCGCACAAGCTTGAGCACTACGTCCTCCTGATCTACAATACACATAATAATTCTTTGACTTATCTAGTTTTTGTAAATCATCCACAAAACCTTGTCCTTTATATATATCAATATGTAATGTGTTTGGTATTTTACCATCTGCAACCTCTCCTTCCGTTCTAACATCTAGGATTACTGCATTGTCATCTTTTTCTAATTGGGCTACCCAGTCTGATTGTAATAAATCTGCCATTTTCTTGTACTCTTAATTTTCTACAAAATTAACGTTTCTTTAGTATATAGACGTGAAAAAATCCGAAATGTTACATTTTCACTCCTTAATTGCATAATTTGAAGCTAAAAAATTTGAAAAACTAAAATTTGATTTATATCTTTGAACTTTACAATAATTATGAACACAATATTAAATCATACTTGGTGGTGGAACTCTCGAAACTCAAACTTCGTGAACTAACCTATACGTATTATTTAAATAACTATACAAAAAGGCTTGTCATTCACGACAAGCCTTTTTTTTATTTTCTGAATTAGCTTCAGAAACAAACAACAAATTAATACTATCTCTTAAGTAAGAGGTACTGAAATAAATTCAACCAAAAAATGAAAACATTCAGTTTATACACACATTATAAAAAAATACTAGCAGACACTATTACTCCGGTAAGTATCTACTTAAAAATTAGAGATAAATATCCTAATAGTATTTTGTTAGAAAGTAGTGATTATCATGCCAACGACAATAGTTTTTCTTATATCTGTTTTAACCCAATTGCCTCTATTAAAGTAGATGATACGGCAATTACACAGACATTTCCTGATGGTAGTGAAATGAAAAACAAGGTGCGTAACGTAACCGAAATGATTCATAAATTCACCAAACGTTTTAAAGTTAAATCTGACGAAGATTTTAAATTTATAAACAATGGTATTTTTGGTTATACGGCTTATGATGCTGTAAAACATTTTGAAGATGTCCAGATTTCTAAAAAACCAAATTCGTTAGAAATACCTGATGTCTATTACGCAGTGTATCAAAATATAATTGCCATAAACCATTTTAAAAACGAAGCCTATATTTTTGCGCACTGTTTTGAAACAGAAAATAATATAGACGAAGTGTTACAACTAATTAGCTCTAAAAACTTTGCCTCTTATAAGTTTGAAACAAATTCTGAAATAGAATCTAATCTAACCGATGACGAATATAAAGCACAAGTAGAATTAGCAAAACAACACTGTGCAAGAGGTGATGTGTTTCAATTAGTATTATCTAAAAAATTCTCTCAAACTTTTAAAGGAGACGAGTTTAATGTGTATCGTGCCCTACGTAGTGTCAACCCGTCGCCATACCTTTTCTATTTTGATTACGGCGATTTTAAAATATTTGGAAGTTCTCCAGAAGCACAATTAGTGGTTAATAACGGTCAAGCCGAAATCCACCCAATAGCAGGAACATTTAAAAGAACAGGAAACGACGAAGAAGATCAAATACTAGCAAAAAAACTAGCACAGGATGCTAAAGAAAACGCAGAACATGTAATGTTAGTAGACTTAGCAAGAAATGATCTAAGTAGACATGGTAGCGAAGTAAAAGTTGTGACATATAGAGAAGCCCAATTTTTCTCACATGTAATTCACTTAGTTAGTAAAGTTACAGGAAAGGTACATAAAGATACACCGACTATGCAAGTGGTTGCAGACACGTTTCCTGCAGGAACATTAAGTGGTGCTCCAAAACATAAAGCCATGCAGCTAATAGAAAAATACGAAAAAACAAGTCGTGGTTTTTATGGTGGCGCTATTGGTTTTATGGATTTTGATGGTAATTATAACCATGCCATTATGATCAGGACGTTTATGAGTAAAAATCATCAATTACATTGGCAAGCAGGTGCAGGATTGGTTTCAAAATCAAATCCAGAAAGCGAGCTTCAAGAAGTGTATAACAAACTTGGTGCTTTAACAACTGCCATTCAATTAGCAGAAGATATTTAATATCTAAACTAGCACATTGAATCATAAAAAAGGAATTGCAAATAAATAGTTTTCGCTTTAAGCGGAAATTAAAAAAGTATAAAAATGAAAGTACTAGTAATAGATAACTACGATAGTTTTACCTACAATTTAGTTCACTATCTTGAGGACTTAAATTGCGAAGTAACAGTAAAAAGAAACGATAAATTAACTTTGGAAGAAGTTGATGCTTTTGATAAAATAGTGCTATCTCCAGGTCCAGGAATACCGGATGAGGCAGGTCTTTTAAAAGCAATAATAAAAACTTACGCACCTACAAAAAGTATTTTAGGCGTTTGTTTAGGGCAACAAGCTATTGGAGAAGTGTTTGGAGGATCTTTAATTAATTTAGAAGAGGTATATCACGGAGTTGCTACAAATGTAGAGATTGTTGTGGATGATGAAGTCTTATTTAAAGGTATGGATAAAACTATCGAGGTAGGACGTTACCATTCATGGGTTGTTAACCCTGACTTACCAGAAGTTTTAGAAGCGACGTCTTTTGATAAAAACGGACAAGTTATGTCGTTAAGACATCGTGTTTATGATGTTAGAGGCGTACAATACCACCCAGAAAGTGTATTAACACCAAATGGAAAACAAATTTTAGAAAATTGGATCAATAGCTAATTATAATCGGACACAATACGTCAAATAGCTATTAAAACATTAAAAAAGATCTCTTTAAAAACGAAGAGTAAATCATAGAAATGAAACAAATACTAAATAGACTAATAAATCAAGAAAGCATCTCTACAGAAGAGGCAAAACGTGTATTGGTTAATATATCATTAGGTCAATATAATCAAAGTCAAATTGCTTCTTTCCTAACCGTTTACATGATGCGCAGTATAACACTGGAAGAGCTTCAAGGCTTTCGTGATGCGCTGTTAGAGTTATGTATCCCGGTAAACCTTTCGGATTTTGATCCTATCGATTTATGCGGAACTGGAGGAGACGGAAAAGACACATTTAACATCTCTACCCTAGCCTCTTTTATTACTGCAGGAGCCGGAGTAAATGTTGCTAAACATGGTAATTACGGAGTATCATCAGCTTCAGGATCTTCAAATGTAATGGAAGCTTTAGGCATTCATTTTTCTGATAAATCTGATTTCTTAAAATACTCTATTGAAAAAGCCGGCATCTGTGTGTTACACGCACCTTTGTTTCACCCAGCCATGAAAAACGTGGCACCAATACGCAAAGCATTAGGTGTTAAAACCTTTTTTAATATGCTTGGGCCAATGGTAAATCCTGCATTTCCAAAAAATCAAATGGTTGGTGTTTTTAATTTAGAGTTGCAACGTATCTATGGTTACTTATATCAAAATACCGATAAAAACTATAGTATCGTACACGCTCTAGATGGTTATGACGAAATATCTTTAACAGGAAATACAAAAATTATTTCTAACGCTTCGGAGACTATGTTAAGTCCATCAGATTTAGGATTAGAACAACTAGAACAATCAGACTTATTTGGAGGAGACACTGTTAAAGAAGCTGCTAAAATTTTCAAAAATATTATAAATGGAAAAGGTACAGACGCACAAAACAATGTGGTTTGTGCTAATGCAGGTTTAGCAATTGCAACAGCCAAACAAATATCACATTTAGAAGGTTTTCAACTTGCTAAAGAAAGTTTAGAAAGTGGACGTGCAAAAATAAGTTTAGAAAAATTAATAGAATTAAGTAAGTAACTAATGGATATTCTAACTAAAATAGTTAACGACAAACGTATTGAAGTTAACATACGCAAGCAGCTAATACCAATCAAACAATTAGAACACTCTATTTTGTTTGAACGCGAGACTGTTTCACTTGCAAAAAAATTAAAAGAAAGCAACACAGGTATCATTGCAGAGCATAAAAGACGTTCGCCTTCAAAGCAAGTCATCAATCACGATTTAAATGTCTTTGATGTTGCTAAAGGTTATGAAGATGCTGGTGTTTGCGGAATGTCTGTTTTAACCGATGGGAAATATTTTGGAGGAAGTTTAGACGATTTACTAACTGCAAGAGCAAGTTGCAATTTACCTTTATTAAGAAAAGAATTTATAATAGATCCGTACCAAATTATTGAAGCTAAAGCTTATGGTGCAGATGTTATTTTATTAATTGCAGCAATCTTAACCAGAGAAGAAATTAAAACCTATTCAGAATTAGCTAAAAGTTTAAATCTTGATGTGCTTTTAGAAGTGCATAACCAAGACGAATTACATAAATCTATTATGCCAAGCTTAGATATGCTGGGTGTTAACAATCGCAATTTAAAAACCTTTGAGGTTAGTTTAGATACAAGCAAACAATTAAGTGATTTAATCCCTGACGATTTTGTAAAAGTATCGGAAAGCGGAATAAGCAATATCGAAGCCATAAAAACACTACAACCGTTTGGTTATAAAGGGTTTTTAATTGGCGAAAATTTTATGAAAACTGACAATGCTGGCTTAAGTGCCAAACAATTTATCAAAACATTAAACAACTAAGACTATGAAACTAAAAGTATGCGGAATGAAAAATGAAAACAACATCCTAGATGTTGCTGATCTTAATCCAAATTATATGGGTTTCATTTTTTACGAAAAATCATCGCGTTATTTTAACGGAGTCATTCCAGAATTACCAGAAAGCATCAAAAAAATTGGTGTTTTTGTAAATGCAACGTTCGAGTATATAAAAGGAAAAGTAGATAAGCATGACTTACAAGGTGTGCAATTACACGGTCAAGAAACACCTGAATTGTGTCAACGTTTAAAAGATTTAGACATTGCTGTAATCAAAGTGTTTTCTATAAAAAACCAATTTGACTTCTCTGTTTTAGAACCTTATGAGGATGTTTGTGACAATTATTTATTTGACACAAAAGGAAAAGAACCCGGAGGTAATGGTTACACCTTTAATTGGAATGTTTTAAAAAGCTACCCCTCTTCAAAACCTTACTTTTTAAGTGGCGGTATTGGATTAAACGAAGTAGATGCCATTCTTCTATTTTTAAAGAGGCCGGAATCTTACCTATGCTTTGGATTTGATTTAAATAGCAAATTCGAAACTGCAGCAGGATTAAAAGACACAACAAAACTTAACGATTTTAAACAAAAATTGATAGCACACAATTATGAGTTTTAATATTAACGACAAAGGATATTACGGAGATTTTGGAGGTGCATACATCCCAGAAATGCTATATCCAAACGTAGAAGAATTACGTCAAAACTATCTAAAAATAATGGCAGAGCCGTCTTTTAAAGCGGAATTTGACTACTTATTAAAAGATTATGTTGGACGCCCTTCTCCACTCTATTTTGCAAAACGCTTAAGCGAAAAATATAATACTAAAATCTACCTTAAACGCGAAGATTTAAACCATACAGGAGCACACAAAGTAAACAATACCATCGGTCAGATTTTAATGGCACAGCGTTTAGGTAAAACACGTATTATAGCAGAAACTGGCGCTGGACAACATGGTGTTGCTACAGCAACTGTTTGTGCTTTAATGGGCATGGAATGTATTGTTTACATGGGCGAAATTGATATTGCACGCCAAGCACCAAACGTGGCTAGAATGAAAATGTTAGGCGCAGAAGTACGACCAGCATTATCAGGAAGTCGCACCTTAAAAGATGCCACTAACGAGGCCATTAGAGATTGGATTAATAACCCAGTAGACACACATTACATTATTGGTAGTGTTGTTGGTCCACATCCTTATCCAGATATGGTAGCACGTTTTCAATCTGTAGTCTCTGAAGAAATTAAATGGCAATTAAAAGACAAAGAAGGTCGCGAAAAACCAGACTATGTCATTGCTTGTGTAGGTGGTGGTAGTAATGCAGCAGGCGCTTTTTACCATTATTTAGATGACACAGACGTTAAATTAGTAGCAGTAGAAGCTGCCGGAAAAGGGATTTATTCTGGAGAGAGTGCAGCAACGTCTGTATTAGGAAAAGAAGGCATTATTCACGGAAGTAAAACCCTATTAATGCAAACGCAAGATGGACAGATTACAGAGCCTTATTCGATTTCAGCAGGATTAGATTATCCAGGTGTTGGGCCAATGCACGCTAACTTGTATACCACTGGTCGTGCCGAGTTTATCTCAATTACCGATGATCAAGCCATGAAAGCTGGATTAGAATTAAGTCAGTTAGAAGGGATTATTCCAGCAATCGAAAGTTCGCATGCATTTGCCATTTTCGAAGACAAAAAATTTAATCCAGAAGACATCGTCGTAATTAATTTATCAGGACGTGGTGATAAAGATTTACAAAATTATATCGACTATTTTAAACTGTAATATTTGGGCGTTACCACAAGGGTCAGGCTTTCAAGGCTCGCGCTCTGTGAGGCGCTCAAACAAACCTTTTCAAACCTTTAGGTTCACGAAATCAATATTTTAAAATATTAATCTGTGAGTAATCCTTAACGCGGGATAGCTATATAGTTAGCAAAATAATGAGAATCTAAGACAAGTTCAGATTGACGTAACGATATATTGATGTACCGACATAACGATGTGCCGACATAACAACATAAAGAAGTAACGACGTAATTACATATTAACGTACCGACATAAATCACAACCACAACGTCATACTGAACTTGTTTCAGTATCACACAAGAAAAATAAAAACAATAACGCAATAATGTACGAAGTACTCAAAACATCAAAATAATGAGAATCTGAAACAAGTTCAGATTGACGTAACGATATATTGATGTACCGACATAACAACATAACGAAGTAAAGACGTAATCACATATTAACGTACCGACGTAAGTCACAACCACAACGTCATGCTGAACTTGTTTCAGTATCACACAAGTAAAAAAAACAACAATAACGCCATAGCAAACTAGTTTCAGTATTACATAAAAATGAAAACAAGCTATACTTACATAATAACAAATAAGTACAGAACAACATTTTATATTGGTGTAACGTCAAACTTAAGCAAAAGAATCACTGAACATCAAAACGGAATTGGCTCTGAGTTTACTAAAAAATATGACTTAAAAGATTTAGTATACTACGAAGAATTTACTGATATTAATCAAGCTATAGCAAGAGAAAAACAAATTAAAAACTGGAAAAAGGAATGGAAACTAAATTTAATTAAAGAAAAAAACCCGGTTCTCAAGACATTACAAATAATGTGAATCTGAAACAAGTTCAGATTGACGTAACGACATAACGATGTACCTACATAACGAAGTAAACATATATCAACGTACCGCCGTAAATCACAACCACAACGTCATACTGAACTCGTTTCAGTATCACACAAAAAAAGAAACATCAACCATAACGTCTAAATAAACAAAATAGTTGAAACAATAGAATAATGAGAATCTGAAACAAGTTCAGATTGACGCACCGTTATAACAAATTTAATAATAACCACAACGTCATGCTGAACTCGTTTCAGTATCACACAAGAGAATAAAACACAACCAAAAGGTCATACTGAACTAACTTCAGTATCCCTAAACAAAAAAATAAATTCATTTAAAAATGAACAGAATAAATCAAAAACTAAAAGAAGATAAAAAGCTGTTAAGCATATACTTCTCTGCAGGTTACCCAACACTAAACGATACCGTTTCAATAATTCAAAACCTTGAACAAAACGGAGTTGATATGATTGAAATTGGGCTTCCATTTAGTGACCCTTTAGCAGATGGGCCAACCATACAAGCTAGTTCTACGCAAGCTTTAAAAAACGGAATGACAACAGACACGTTATTCACCCAACTAAAAGACATTAGAAAAACAGTATCAATACCATTAATAATCATGGGTTATTTTAACCCAATGCTACAATATGGGGTTGAAGCATTTTGCAAAAAATGCCAAGAGACCGGTATTGACGGATTAATAATTCCTGATTTACCAGTAGATGTTTACAATGACCAATACAAAGCAACATTTGAAAAGTACGGTTTAATAAATGTATTTTTAATTACACCACAGACTAGTGTGGAGCGCATCAACTTTATAGACTCTATTTCAAACGGATTTATTTACATGGTAAGTAGCGCTAGCGTAACAGGTGGTAATTCTGGTTTTGGAACAACACAAACAGATTACTTTAAGCGTATTGCAGATATGAAGTTAAACAACCCTCAAATTGTAGGTTTCGGTATTTCTGATAACAAAACGTTTACTCAAGCAACACAATATGCAAAAGGAGCCATTATTGGAAGTGCATTTATAAAACACTTAACCACTAACGGTAACGCCAAAATAAAAGAATTTACGGATACTATATTAAATTAAAAAGTAACACCTATGGCAACGATTACGTTTAGAGAAGCAACATTGGAGGACAAACCAGTGTTATTACAATTTGAACAACAACTTATTGCCTACGAGCGTCCTTTTGACAGCATTTTAAAAGCCGATTGTACGTATTATGACCTTGACGTTTTAATACAATCAAAAGACGTTAAATTAATCGTTGCTACAGTTGACAGTACACCTATCGCTTCAGGCTATGCCAAAATTATAAAAGCAAAGCCCTATCACAAAATTACAGAATACACCTATATGGGTTTTATGTATGTCGATCCAAACTTTAGAGGTCAAGGTGTAATTCAAAATATAATTGAACACTTAAAACAATGGTCTATTAGTATTGGTATTTTTGAAACTAGATTAGAAGTATACAGCGATAATACCTCAGCGATTAAAGCCTATGAAAAAAAAGGGTTTAAAAATAGGATGATCGAAATGAAAATGGATCTTAAATAATCCTTTAAGAGAGTTTAACAGTTAGTGACATTAGTTTAACTATCCCTTGTGACACAGTAGCATATGTAAATACTATCTTTATTAAGAACCAAAAAATTATAAATTATGGGAATGATAAAAGATAGAAAGAAATTTAAAACAACGGTTAGACAAACCAATCCAACTAACCCTACAGGAAACACAAAAAGGGAGACTAACGATTTTGATATTGATAGTGCGACCATTAAAAAACAGCAAAATAAAACCAATAGCTAAACCGATTTAGTTTAGTTATTAAATGCCTATTCAGTATATTTGAATAGGCATTTTTTTTTATGAAACTACTTAACGACTTCCGACTAATTGCATTACTATGTTTAACCTTAGGCTTAGCTCCTTTTTTTCCAGAACCTCATCTTTGGGGTAAATTAAAATGGATTGCAGGAGGCGCAACAGGTATGCAACCTAAAGATTGGTTTGATGTGTTACTGCATGGGTTTCCTTGGGTGCTTTTAATTAGAATAATAATTGTAAAATTAACATCAAAAAACAATGCTTAATATCGTTTTAATAGAACCAGAAATCCCTAACAACACTGGAAACATTGGTAGACTAGCACTAGCTTCTGGCAGTACGTTACACTTGGTTAAACCCTTTGGATTTGAACTAAGTGACAAACGTTTAAAACGTGCGGGATTAGACTATTGGAAACATTTAAATGTTGTTATGTACGACTCAGTAGATGACTTTTTTAGAATAAACAAAGACGCTGATTTTGCGTTCTTTTCTAGTCACGGAACTAAATCCCATTGGGACATCCCGTTTAAAGACAACCAGTTTTTAGTTTTCGGTAAAGAATCCGCTGGACTTGGAAGCGCTATAATAGAAAAGCATAAAGATTCACTTTATAAAATCCCTTTGTATAGTGAGCATATAAGAAGTTTAAACCTGGCAAACGCTGTTGGGATTATTGTTTATGAAGGCTTAAGAAAACTACAGCTATAAGCTATGGATTCAAGAAAACGAAAAATAACAAAATCACTTTCAGAATACGCACAAATTGCACTCGGAATTGTATTAGCAAGTATTGGATTAAAAGCCTTTTTACTTCCTAATGGATTCTTAGATGGAGGTGTTACCGGAATTGCATTATTAATAAACAGATTAGTACATATCAATATTTCCTTATTACTAGTACTGTTTAGTATTCCGTTTTTAATTATTGGTTATTTTACGGTCTCTAAAAGGATTATTCTAAAGTCAGTCATTAGCATTTTAGGACTTGCACTATTTATTCACTTTGAAAATTTTGAAATCATAACAGAAGACAAGTTTCTAATCTCCATATTTGGTGGATTATTCTTAGGATCTGGTATTGGAATTGCCATTAGAAATGGGTGTGTTTTAGATGGATCAGAAATTTTGGGTGTCTTTATAAATGACCGTTTTGGAATAAGTATTGGTAAAGTAATTTTACTATTTAATGTGATCTTATTTACTATTACCGCTTTTGTAATTTCAAAAGAAATAGCCATGTACTCTATACTAACTTATATTGTAACTGCTAAAGTCACAGATATGGTTATTGAAGGGTTTGAAGATTTTATAGGGGTGTCCATTGTGTCTAAAGATTTTGACAAAATAAAAGTCGAAATTATTAAAGAACTTGGTACAGGAATGACCATTTACAAAGGAAAAAGAGGCTTTATTAACCAAGGTGAAACGGAAGATATAGATATCATACACACTATTATAAACCGTATTGATATAAAAAAAATGTATCGTATTATATCCAATATAGACGAAGACGCTTTTATAGTCGAGTTTGACGTAAACAATGTCAAAGGAGGTGTATTAAGACGATATTTAGACAGAAAAAAAGGCGTAAACTCAGCTAAATTCTTATCAGAAACACCAATGCAATAAGCTTACTTATTATTCTTTAAATACTTTAAATACATGTTTTCTACCTTAGTTCTAGCCCAAGGTGTACGACGTAAAAATTTTAAACTAGATTTAATTGAAGGGTTATCTGTAAAACATTTAATTTTTATAACATGACCCATGTATTCCCAACCATAATGCGATTCTAAATCCGTTATGATCTGTTCTAGTTTTATACCGTGTAAAGGGTTGTTTTTTTGTGTTTCCACTAGATATTTTCTATTAAGCTTTTAATTTTTACTGCTTTCTCAAAATGATCCAATTTATTAGTTTGTATCCACCACGTGGCAGCTTCCATTAACAACTCGGGATCATCATTTTTATTTTTAAAAAAAGCATAAAAAGAGACTCCAACGGAGTCTCCTTTTTGCGCAATTTTCTTATTGCAAACTTCTATTATTTTATCTTTTAAAGCAAGTGTCATAAACAAATTAGCGTCTACTATCGCTATTTCTACTTTTAGATTTAGTTCTATTACGACCTCCAGAGTTTGAAGACGCGTTACCACCTCTTGACTTACTCTTATCGCCTTTAGGCTTATTATTTCTAGGCTGTCTATTTTGACCAGGTTTAATTGGCGCAGTAGATGCATTTGGATCAGGTTCAAACCCTTCCATAATCTCTACTGGTAATTTCATACCAATTAACTTTTGAATATCTCTTAAAAAAGTCGTTTCGTCAGCACTTACTAAACTTATCGCTTCCCCATTAGCTCCTGCACGACCAGTACGACCGATACGGTGTACATAATCTTCAGAAATATTAGGAATTTCAAAGTTAATAACGTGTGGTAATAAAGGTATGTCTAAACCACGTGCAGCAATATCAGTAGCTACTAACACACTAATACTTCCACTTTTAAAACCCGCTAAGGCTTTAGTACGTGCCCCTTGACTTTTATTACCATGGATTGCAGCAGCCTTAATACCTGCTTTAATCATTTTTTCTACTAACTTATTTGCACCATGCTTAGTTCTGTTAAAAACTAACACTTGTTTCCAATTACCATCAGTAATTAACTTGATAATTAGATCTGTTTTTTTAGCTTTAGCAACACGATACACTTTTTGTGTAATAGCATCAACAGTTGTATTTTCTGGAGTAGCTTCTACTTGTACCGGACGATTTAAAATTCCGTTAGCTAATTTTCTAATGTCTTTAGAAAAAGTTGCAGAGAACATTAAGTTTTGACGTTTGTCTGGCATTAACTTCATTACACGTTCTATATCGCGTAAAAACCCCATATCTAACATACGGTCAGCTTCATCTAAAACAAAAATCTCAACACGTTTTAAAGATAATAAGCCTTGGCTTTCTAAATCTATTAAACGTCCTGGAGTTGCTACCAACACATCAATACCTTGACGGATTGTTGCTGCTTGAGGTTTTTGATTAACACCTCCAAAAATCACAGCACTACGTAAGTTTAAAAACTCACTATACTCTTTTACATTGGCATATACCTGTGCTGCTAACTCACGTGTTGGAGTTAATATTAGCGCACGTATAGGTCTGTACTTTTCTTTAGGGTTTTCCGATAAAATATGTAATAATGGTAATGTAAAACCTGCTGTTTTACCTGTTCCTGTTTGCGCCGAAGCCAACACATCGTGTCCCGCTAATACTGGCGGAATGGCTTTTTGTTGAATTGGACTTGGTGTTGTGTATCCTTTTTTACTAATTGCTTTTAGTAAGGCTTCAGATAGGCCTAAAGATTGAAATGACATAAATACTGTTTATCGAGATAATCACTATTTAGTTAGGTTATCTCTTTTAATTTGATGCAAAGGTACTGTTAAATTATGGTTTTAATATTTTAATTGGGTTTTGTTTAGGTTTTAGCTATTTCAAATTGTCAGAAAAATACGCTAAATTCGTGTGAGCTTGAATTAGATTCTATAAACCAACATCATATTCGTAATCCAATATATTAAACATTTATAACAACACTAATCAATAATAAAGTAATCCATACTGTTGTCTTTTATGACACTATTTTACCATAATGAGGTTTGACTTAATATTTTTACTATCAATTAATTTATATTTAAAAAGCGGTTGCTATAAAAAATACGTGGTTATACTTATTGTAAATAGGACCTATATACTATAGTTTAGCAATACTAAACTTCAGGCTAAACCGACCTATATCACGCCATGTTTTCGGGATATCACGAACTTTAGTCGGCATAATACTAGTTAGCTACAATTACTCGGAAAAATTACCAACCAGAAATCTGCCAAACTTTACGCTGAAAGAACCACTCAAAATCGGAATCAAATATTGCGGAATAATTTACTCATCTCCTGAATTTACTCTTGCGGAATTTAGCAAGTTGCGGAATAGCCACTCTAACGGAATTAAAAAAAGAAGATCACTTTTCGGACTTCACTCAGAATTGAGCAATTTAGCGGAATAAAAAAAGCGTACTTACTCGAATGTCTTGTAAAAGTAGCTAACAACGCATAAAAAAAATTGCTATATTTAGAACTAATTTTAAAAGTCGTTGCTATTTTACTACATCTGATTTTCCTTCGGAAAATCCTCGCACGCAAAAACGCAACTATTTTTATACAAAACCGTTGTGGTGCATTTGAGAAACTATGAGAAAAACGATTATATTAATTGGAATAATTTTATTTATAAGTTGTAAAACTGAAAATAATAAACCTGAAATACTCACTTCTGAAATACCTCAAGTGAATAATCAATTTCAGAATTTTATTGACCAATTTCCTGAAATTAAATTACCAATAAAAATTAAAGGTTGCGAAGACGATTTTCAACCATTAACGGAACTGAACAAGGAAATAAGCTCACCTTTTGAAAAGGAACCATATTATGTTTTTGGAAAGATTCCTACAAATGGAAATTATGTTGCGACAATTACTCTTGGAGCAGCAGATTGTTTTTTACCAATATTGACAACCTATAAATTAAACGGAGAAAGAATTGACTCAAAAACTATTGCAATTGGTGGTTGCGGACAAGGACCTTGTTCTGAATGCGAAGAACTTATGGAAATTGATCAAGAGTTTAATATTTATACTGCAAATAATTTAAAGTATTCCGATTGTGATGAAAATTATGAAGAAATAGCAGGAACTGAAAAAAAAGAAATAATTTATAAAAGTGGAAAACTAACAAGAAAAGGAATAATCGAATTAACTAACGAACTGAAAAAATAAAAGAGACACTAATACATCGTATAAATAATGGGTAGTTTAGTGCTTAATTAAGAGTTCGTGTATTTTTGTTACTTCTGATTTTCCTTCAGAAAATCCTAGCACACAAAATCGCACTATTCCTAATACGTAACCGTTGTGTGTAATTTGAGAAACCCAATTTAACCGAAAAACTAACGAATGAATTATCGGATTTTGATGCTTACTTTTATCCTTTTCGGATGTAAAAATAATCGAGAAAAATCACCGACTTTAGAGCTGAATGAACCAATCTTTACTGCATGTGATTCAGTAAGTAAAAAAGCTATAACCGACTTTAAAAATGGAATTCGAGAATATGATATACTCGGAACTGTTGAAGTGACTGATTTTGAGCAATTTTACTGGAAATATATGGAAGAAAAATATAAGATTATAATTAAAGCAAGTGACCAACCTTCACTCATAGAAGAATGTTATGCGGAATCAATGAACGATGAAGTTAAAAAAGAATATGGCGAAGACTTTATTGACAGAACAATTAATGAAGCGCGAATTGAATATAAAAGATTGAATTAAAAAAACTACACACAACAATGTATAAAAATAATCGATCAATTTTAAGCTTAACCAAAGGTCGTTGCAAGTTTACTACGTTTGATTTTCCTGCGGAAAATCCTAACACGCAAACACGCTACTATTCTTAAACATAAACATTAGCAAATATAAATTAGGCTTAGTGTAAAGGATACCCCTTATCATACATTAAGTACTAAAAATATTTTATTTAAAACTTTAACCATAAAGCTACTTGTGCTTTTCTAGCATCCCCTAGTATACCTTTATCAGACCATGTAGTGCTTTGATTAGTAACCCAAGGTATATTATTTGTAACTTCGCTTACCCAAACGCATTGAAAAGCAATCGATTACTTTTAAGCGGTGCAGTACAAGTTTGAGATAAATGATAATTTGAAATTTAAATAATGGCAATAATATACTGTACCCAAAAATTTGAAACTGTAGTTGGTAAATCACGTATAGTTAAATCGGATAAATCTTCTCCTCTTGGTAACTGGAACGCTAATGTGTTTATGGTTAACAAGAAAAATTGTGTAATACTAATGAATGATGTTTCTTATTATTCTGTGATTTTAATTGATTTTAAAAAAATTGATTTAATGAATTTCCATGAAGTATTTGCTAAGCGCTTTCTTAAGCAATTGGAAAATGATGAGATAATGGTTCCATCTGAATTTACAGACAAAATCACGAAAGAGTTACAACCTGTTTTTTTAACTACAAATAATAACAGAAAGGTATTGGGTGCTATACAAGATGCCACCCTTGATATGAAACTTTATATTACAGAAGACTATAGTGACAATATTGAGAATATAGACGTTGACGAATTGAATTCCAATATTAATGAAAAGATTTTAAGCGTTCTTGGTAAAAAGAAACGTGGCTATGGGTATCCTAATGATGCAATGCAGGAATTATTGAATAAGTTTTGTAAGTAGTAGATTGGTATTGCGTTTTAAATCTCGTTTATAAAAAAGTAATAGCGCTCAATGCTATAATTTTGACCCTGCTTGGTTGTGTGTTGCTGTAAAGCGGGTAATAATATATAGACAACACATTTAATTAAAAAATAAAACATTTGCTAACAATGTATAAAACAACTACTCGATTTTGGGCTTAACCAAAGGTAGTTACTAGTTTATTACGTCTGATTTTCCTACCGAAAATCCTCGCACACAAAAACGCTACTAACCATACACAAAACCATTACGTTTTATGTATTTACACCGAAATTAAAAATTGAAAAAGAAAGAGCTCTTTTGGTTTATTGGAACGACAATTCTCGTACTAATATTAAACACGCTAATTTTTGGAATTAACGGATTAAACGCTGACACCACACTTGATATAAATATTCATGATACTTATTTTATAATTCCGAATTATCATTTCATTCTTTTACTAGCAGTTTTAGTGTTTTTTGGTGTTTATTTGGTTAGAACATTACGCAGCAATTTTAAAAATCTGACTGCAAATCTAATTGTAATGCTTGCAACACTACTTCTAATTTTAGTACTAATCGGACTTGATTCAATTTTAGATGCTTTTATCACACAAACCGCAAGTTGGAGCATTTATCCGCCTTTAAGTGCTGGAGAAGTTGAACAAGAAATTAAACCAAAAGAAAATAATTTAGGCATATTATCAAGTGCTCTTTTCTATACCCAAATAGTCTTACTGATGTTCCTCGCCTTCTGCGGGTTTAAAACTGGCCAGAATTATAAGCCGAATACATAAAAAACACAACACCATTAAATTTAATTACTGTTTTAAGACTACTTACAACCTTGTTTTAATAACAATCTATCTGTATTTAATACAACTATTTGTTTTTATTGAAACTATTTTACCAAATTGAGGAAAACCGTAATATTACTAAAAACATTTATTTTACATTTGAGAAGCAATTGCTATAAAAAAATACGTAGTTATACGTATTGTAAATAGCACTTATATACTTTAGTTTAGTAATCCTAAACTTTGGATTAAACTTCATGATATCCCGCCATATTTTCGGGATATTAGGAACTTTAGTCAGCATAATACTAGTTACCCAACATTTGACAAAAATCGTGAAAGAACTTTATCCAGAATTAATAGACTATATATTTGACTATTGTTGGCAGTTCCGTTCTGCATTAGAGAAAAAGGCTATTAATCATCATATTGGAACCATTAAATTTGGAAATCGAAAAAATTTACATCCAAAATTAATTGAGGTTAGAGATAGACATATTACGACTGATAAAAATGCATTGGATTTATTAAAAAATGGATACAGGGAATTTATTGAGAATACTGCGACTCGGATTTATAGAGACCATAAAGCTGAATTGGATTTAAATCTCTGTCCAAAATGTGGAAAAATAGCTCGTACACCAAAAGCAAGACAATGTCGATTTTGTTCCTACGATTGGCATTAAAATGTTGAATAAACTAACTGAATGAAAGAAAGACCAATTTTGATTTTAGGAATAGCTCTGACTTTAGCTGTAGAAGTGATTTTAATTATTTTGGTTTATAATAAAGTTGGAGCCGAAAGACTTCCATCTCAAATTGGACGATTGATTTTTCAACTTATTTTAATCTTTTGGATTTTAAGCAGTAAATCTAACATCGGATTGTTTTTACTAGCTAGTTATCACATAATATCTGGACTTTTTGGAATGTATTCAAAAGGTTCGGCAGAATTATTAGGACAAATATTAATTGGTTTTCATTTAATAATTGGAATAGTAATTTACTTTCACGATTGGATTGAAAGCAAAATCGGAATAAAAAACGTTGGGTAACACCGTATATAATTTATTGCTAGTTCTAGCCTACTTACGAAAATCCTCGCGGATTTTCTATTCGGTTTTTATTTGCTAAATTTAGTGCTTAAACCACGCAACAAACCATATACAAACACGTTGGCAACAAGCTGAAAATGAAACTCAATAACAAACATATAATTGGAATATTATTCTTAATCTCAATTCTGACCTCTTGTAAGCCCGAAATGAAAAATGAGTTGACCGAAAAAACATTTCCAGTAGTAATTGAGGAATATTCAAAAAGCAAATTTCATCATTCTGACACAACAACTTTAACTATCCGAAAAAATGACAATATAAACTTTCACTTATTTGGACTTGAAAGTGATGGAGAATATGAAATAATTATGGACTTACCATTCGAATTCAATCTGAACGATAGTTCCCAAATTCTGATTGACAAAATTCCTGTAAAACTGGTTTCCGAAAAACATTATTCTGACAAAAACAAAAGGTTGACTGTCAAGAAATATTATTACGACATCGAAAATCAGGCAGATGAAGAAGGAAACTTTTTTTTGATGGAAGACAGAATTATAGCTTTTAGTTCAGACGCTTGGAATTTGCAAAAATTTTATAAATATGAGAATTCGAAAATTACCGAATTACTAAAAAAAGATACAACTGATTTCTTTTATAGATTTAAAAACGACAGAATAATTGAATAAAAGCCAGTTGCCAACAACGTGTATAATTAATTGCTTGTTTCAATCCTACGTGGAAATTCCTGCGGAATTTCCTCTGGTTCGTTCCATTTTTGTTAAATTAGTTGCTTAACCACGCAACTAACCATACACAAGACCGTTGGCAACAAGCTAAAAAAACACCCGAAAATTAATATCATAAAGCTACGAAATCCATTTTTTAGAATATAATTTTTAAATTATTTGATTATTGTTGTCGTATATACTATATTTGCTACAACAATAATCAATATATTAAATAAATTATGGAAACAACAACTTTAATTATTCGTATTCTTTTGGGATTAATCCTAGTTATATTCCCCATAAACGCGTTATTCTTAAAAAAATTCAGTCCCAAAATGCCCGTTAAAGCACAACTGGTAATGGATACTTTTAGAGATACAGGTTATCTTCTTTATCTTATACAATGGACTGAATTAGTAATTGGAATATCTTTATTAACAGGTTTTTTTGTACCGCTATCATTAATTATATTACTTCCAATATCAATTAATATTTTATTATTTCATATTTATTTAGCTCCTCCAGTAGTTGGTCCAGGTCTAATAATTTTCGCAATGAATATCTTTCTTATGATTTCATATAGTGCTAGTTATGCAAACTTATTTCAAATTTAGATGAAAATTTTGGTATTGACTTATTAAGTACTTTAACAATTTTTCTAAAATTTCTAACAACAATTAAAAAAATGGAAAATACTAATTCAAAATATTGGATAATCACAGCCTCAAAAGAGCACGTTAAAAATGGAACTCTCGGAGGTTTTGCTCAAGCTTGTCACGGAAAATCTTCGCCATTAAAAAAAATGAAAAAAGGAGATTATGTTATCTTCTATTCAAGCAAGGAATATTTCGACAAAAAAGATAAGTGCCAAGAATTTACTGCTATTGGTAAAGTAAAGTCTGATGACATTTACCAATTTGAAATGACACCTGAATTTTGCCCTTTCCGAATTGATATTGACTTTTTGCAATCAAACGACATTTCAATTCTTCCTCTGATTAATGAACTCGAATTTATTCCCAACAAGCAAAAATGGGGCTATCCATTTCGTTGGGGAACATTACAAATAAATGAATCTGACTTTAAGTTAATATCAAACCTTATGCTTTATGGACAAGAAAATTGATTTTCCTTTTGAAACGCCCAACGAAAGCCTTGGCTATCTACTCTGGCAAGCTACTATGCGTTGGCAAAGAGAAGCTAATAAGGCTTTAAGTGAGGTTGGCTTAACACATACGCAATTTGCAATTTTATCAGCTTTAGCTTGGTTGTTACGTTCTGCAAAAAATGTAACGCAAAAGCAAATTGCAGATGGTAGCAAAACTGACCGAATGATGGTTTCAAAAATTTTACGCACCTTACAAAAAAATGGTTTGGTTGAACGAAAGGAGCACGAAACTGATACGAGAGCTAAATGTGTTTTTTTAACTGATAAAGGCGTTGAAATCTTGCAAAAGGCTTTGGAAATTAAAAATAAATCGAATGAACTTTTCTTTGAAAATGTAACAGATAAACAACAATTTTCAAAAGAACTACAACAAATCATTGAATAATTAAAATGGAGGTTCTAACACATTATAATAAATCATTTAAGAAAATTATTTATGCAGAGAAAGAAACAAAAAATAGAGAATTTGATACTTGTAATTTTATAAACTGCGATTTTTCTAATGGAGTATTTCTGTCCAGTTTGTTTACAAATTGTGTATTTACAGGTTGTAATCTTACAATGTCAAAATTCAATCATTGTCAACTAGATAACATAACATTTAAAGATTGTAAATTATTAGGTGTTAACTTTAGTAGTTGCAATGACTTTCTCTTTTCATTAAAATTTGATAGCTGCATTTTAGATTGTAGTTCTTTTACAAGAAAAAAAATGCAGAAGACACCTTTTATAAATTCGTCTATTAAAGATGCCGATTTTTCAGAATGTGATTTAACTAATTCGTTATTTAAAAATGTAGATTTAACCAATTCAATTTTTAATAACACTAATCTTAAAAGCGTTAATTTTCTAACCGCCAAAAATTATAGTATTGACCCTGAAAAAAATAATATTAAAAAAGCAAAATTTTCTTCTCAAGATATTGCTGGATTATTAAGTAAATATGATATATTAATTAAATAAAGTCAGTTGCCAACACCGTATATAATTTATTGCTAGTTCTTGCCTACTTACGAAAGTCCTAGCGGACTTTCTTGGTCGGTAATTATTTACTAAATTAGTTGCTTGAAACACGCAACAAACCATATACAACAACGTT